>JBNAVI010000011.1:0-8891 GCA_049700175.1 Microgenomates group bacterium
TTTATTTTTAACCTTATCAAGGTCCGTCCTTTACTAAAGGACGGACCTTATAATTGTCATAACCAATGAGGACTCTCCTTAATAAGGAGAGTCCTCAGTAATGTCATTATCGCGTCGTAAGCGGGAATCCAATTAGATTATGGATCCCTAATCAAGTCAGGGATGAGATAAAGTATCAATTTTTAATTTTAAATTTTTAATTTTTAATTTATTTTTCATTTTGAGATTTGCATTTTGAATTTTTAATTTTTTATCATTCATACCTTATCGCCTCAATCGGTGAAAGATCAGCTGCCTTTTTTGCTGGAAAAACTCCAAAAAAAATACCAATGGCTGATGATACCAATATAGCCAATAAAACAGAAAATAAACTAATTTCCGCTGGAAAAAAATATTTAACAAAAAAAATAATTCCGTAGGAGATAATAATTCCTACCAGCCCACCAATTAGAGACAAGATAATCGCCTCCAGCAGAAATTGAAATAGTATATCTTTTTTCAACGCCCCAATCGCTCTTCTTATCCCCACCTCTCTTGTTCTTTCAGTCACTGAAACATACATAATGTTCATAATCCCAATTCCACCAACTATTAATGATATCGCCCCAATTCCCACTAGTACCATATTCAAAACCGAAAATATTGATTGAACGGTAGAAATAATTTCTCTTGAATCAGCAACAGAAAAATCATCTTCATTATATTTTTTAAGCATAATCTCCTTTATTTCTTGTTTTAATAATTCCACTTTATCCTCAGACTCAGCTTTTAAAGAAAAAGTGTTAAAATTCTTCTTCCCCGTGATATTAAAAATCGTTTTATAAGGGACATAAACAAACATATCAAAATTAGGCCCTCCTAATCCTCCACCTCCCTTAGATTGTAAAATACCAATCACTTTAAATGTTTGTTCCTCTATTCTTACTTTCTGCTCCAACGCTAATTCCTCATCACCAAAAAGCTTTTTGGCAATTTCCGGACCTAATACCACTACCTTAGCTTTTTTTTCAAGATCTTTTTTCTTAAACACCTCCCCATATTGAGCGGTTAAATTTCTAATTAAAAAAATTTCCTCACTCGTACCATATAAGGTAGAGAGTTCCTCTTTTCCCATAGCTTTAACAATAGCTGTTTTTTGAAATACCGGAACAACCGCCATCGCATTTTTTGCCTTTTTTAATGATAAATAATCTTTTTCATCAAAAGTTACTGATGATCTGATCCCTGAAAACCCGCCACTGCGGTTAAAAACCTGCCCAGGCAAGACGAAAACTAAGTTGGTGCCTAAATTATTAAATTGATCAGCAATATAATTTTTTAATCCTAATCCAAAAGCTAAAAGCAAAACCACTGCCATTACTCCAATAACAATCCCTAAAGTCGTCAAAAAAGCCCGAACTTTATTTTTCATTAAATCAGAAATAGATGATTTTATTAAAAAAATAAAGTATTTCATCTAAAGGCAAGCTAAAATAATAACTAATCTTTAATAATTTGTCCGTCTCTAATTTGGATTATTCTTTTTGCTCTTTTAGCAATCGATAAATCATGGGTAACAATAATAACCGTTCTTCCTTCATCTTTATTTAAATTTTGTAAAAGATTTAAAATAATCTCACCATTTTTGCTATCTAAGTTTCCTGTTGGTTCATCGGCTAAAATTATTGGCGGATCCATAATTAAAGCCCGAACAATGGCCACTCTTTGTTGTTGACCCCCGGATAATTTATTTGGATATGAATTCTCTTTTCCAAGAATATTGAATTTTTTAATTAATTCTAAAGCCCTCTTTTCCGGGTTAAAACTTAATTTCTCCCGGCAATAAATTGTTGGCATTAAAATATTTTCCAAAACTGTCAGTTTATTAATTAAATTAAACTGCTGGAAAACAAAACCAACTGTTCTATTTCTAATCTGAGAAATTTCCTCGTCAGATAATTTTGAGATTTCTTTATTATTGATATAAACTTCTCCCTTGGTCGGTTTGTCTAAAAGACCAAGAATGTGCATTAATGTTGATTTACCTGATCCTGAAGGCCCAACAATTGAAATAAACTCTCCCTTTTTAATCTCTAAATTAATATTTTTTAAGGCAATAAAGGTTAATTCGCTGTCAATCTTGTATTCCTTAAAAACCTTTTTTAGTTTAATCATAGATAATTTCTCCTTCTTTTAACCCATTTTTAATAATTACTTGACCATCAACCTCATCTTCTTTTTCAACATATCGTTTTACTTTTTTGCCATTATCAAATAAATTTACATAGCTTCCTTTTTTGTCATTTTTTAAAAATGTCCGCGGTATAGTTATAACATTTTTTATCTCTTTGGTAACAAAATTTACATCGCCACTCATTTCCAATCTTAAAGGTTTATCAGTTGACAACTTCATCTTTATTTCATAAACAGTCCCCGTCTCACCTTGTTTTGGACTAAAACTAATCCAGTAGATTTCTCCTTGAATTTCATCATCTGGGAATGAATCAAGAATTATTTTTCCTTTTTGACCTTCTTTTAATAAAATAACCTCAGTTTGATCAGCAGTAGCGGAAAAATATAATGTTTTTGGATTAACAATCTCAAATTCTGCTTGAGCCGGGGTTATATTCACCCCAGCATAAGGAACATCAATCCGAGTAACGATTCCTTCAATTGGCGTAATTAAATTAGCATATTCTAAGGCTAAATTTTGATATTCAACGTCTAAAACTGCGTTGTCTAAATTGTATTGGTTTTGTTCGAGGATTCTTTCTGCTTTTTTTCTTATTGTTTCAGAAAGATCAAATTGTTTTTGCCAGTTATCATCTTTTGTTTGCTCAAAAGATAGTCTTTGGTTAACATAAGTATTTAAATATTTTTGAAGACGATTTTTTAAATCGCGTTGGTCAAGTGAGGCAATTGCCTGATATTTTCTAACATAATCTCCCTCTTTAACCCCAACCCAGGCTAATTTTCCTGAAGTTTGGAAACGTAAAACGACGCGTTCTCCGGCCTCAATTTTTCCTGAAAGGGTTAATTCTTCCTTTAAGTCTTTTCTTACCACTTTATATTCTTTCTTTTTTATTTTTTGGTTATTTCCTTTGACAATAAAATATCCAACAAAAAACACTAAAATAATAAAAAAAACAGCCCACCATCTTTTTTTAAAAAATTCTTTCATAAAGATAAATATATAATAAATTTTTAACTAAAAATTTTATTCAAAATTTTTAAAAACTGTATTTTTTCTTTTTTTGTTAATTTATCAAGCATTAGACAAATTGCCCTTTTTCTGTTTTTTTCTGCTTTTCTTAAAAGTTCGTTCCCTTTTTTTGTTAAAGTAAAATGAACTATTCGTCGATCTTTTTTATCCGGTATTCGTTCTAGCAAATTCATTTCAACTAATTTATTAGTTAAACTTGTAGCCGTTGGTAAGGTAATAGAAAACGATCTGGCTAAATCAGATAATTGACTGCTTGAATTATTTTTGAAGAAAATTAAAGAATGTAGTTGTATCATTGTTAAATTAAAAAATCTTGAATCAAATTGAATATTTTTTTTCAATTGACGATAAAGATTAAAAATTTTATCAAAAATTATTTGATTTATTTGGCGCTCTTTTCCCATAGATTGTTAGAAAACCTAATTATTAGATTATAAAAGGATATCATAATTTTGTCAAATGCTGATTTTTTTTATAAAATATAGCTATTATTATGTTTAGCAAAATAAAATCTTTGATTATAAAAAATTATTTTTTTATTCTAATTTTATTAGCCGGTGCTTTTTTAAGATTCTATCGTCTTGAAGAATTTGCTCAATTTTTAAGCGATCAAGGCCGTGATGCCATCATTGTTAAAAGAATAATCACTTTAGAACATCTACCGGCTATTGGCCCGCCAACTTCAATTGGTCAAGTTTATTTAGGTCCTTTTTATTATTATTTTATTGCCCCTTGGCTTTTAATTTTTAATTTTAATCCGGCAGGTTTAGCTTTCGCAGTGGCGCTTTTCTCATGTATTTTTATCTTTTTATCTTATTGGTTAATTAAAAAAATCTTTAATCAAAAATTAGCCCTTTTTTTTTCTTTATTTAATGTTTTTTCCTTTATCTTAATTGATTTCTCACGCTTCTCATGGAATCCAAATCTTTTGCCTTATTTTACCTTTTTAAGCGTTTATTTTTTTTTAACCGCAAGAAACACAAATAAAATTTTATATTATCTTTTGTCGGGAACATTTCTTTCCTTTTCCATCCAACTTCATTATCTTGCCTTAACTTTAATTCCGCCAATAACCTTTCTTCTTTTAAAAGATTTAATAACAAATTTTCGCAAGCAGATTAATAAGGTATTGCTATTTTTTTTATCTTTTTCTTTTTTTAATTTGCCTCTTTTAATCTTTGATCTGCGCCATAATTTCCTGAACTTAAAAAGTTTTATAAAGCTTTTTCAAACCCAGTCAAATGCAAAAATAGATTACTTTGATAATTTAAAACTTACATTTGCCAAGTTAAACGAATACCTTTTTAATACTAAAATTAATGATATTTGGCTTATAGCTCTTTTAGTTTTAATTATTTCTGTCTTATTTATTTGTTTTAAGAAAAAAAATCAGATTTGGTATTTTCTTTACTTCTTTTTATCAATTTTGTTTAGTTTATCTTTTTATAGTGGGCCAAAACATGCTCATTATTTTGGTGTAATTTTTCCTTTTTATCTTCTTATTTTAAGTTATTTTCTATCCTTTATTTCTGATTTTAATTGGGGAAAAATTTTGGTGATTGTTTTTTTCCTTGCTTTTACTTTTTTAAATTATCAAAATTATTATTTTCTATTTAAACCTCCATCAAATCAGATTCTCCATGCTAAAAAAGTAGCTGATTTTTTAGCCCAAAAAATAGAAGGCAAGCCTTTTAATATTGCAACCTGGCCAGTGGAATTTTTTGAAGATAGTTATCTTTATTTTCTGGAATTAAAAAATTTAAGACCGGCAAATAGACAAAAGATAGAAATTACTAATCAAATGTTTGTTTTATGCGCTAAAGAGCCATGCCAAATAATTAATTCTCCTTCATGGAATATCTCTATGTTTGGTAAAGCAAAAATTGATAAAATTTGGGAATATGAAGGGTTGAAAATTTATAAATTAATCCATCAATAATGAAAATTTCTTTGATTATTCCTTGCTATAACGAACAATTAAATATTCAAAAAGGGACTCTTGATAAGATAGGAAATTTCACTAAAAATGATAACCGGTTTTTAGAAATAATTATCGTTGATGACGGTTCCACCGATAATACTAAAAAAATCATTAAACAAAAGTATTTACCATTATTTAAAAAATTTAGATTA
The DNA here is from genome assembly GCA_049700175.1 of Microgenomates group bacterium. Taxonomy (GTDB): domain Bacteria; phylum Patescibacteriota; class Microgenomatia; order UBA1406; family GWC2-37-13; genus JBNAVI01. The sequence goes on from JBNAVI010000011.1 coordinate 5,336, forward strand.
ATTGAAAACAAACACCAAGGCAAAGGTGTTGCTTTAATAACTGGAATTAAAAATGCAAAAAGTGATTATGTTGCCTTTTCAGATTTTGATTTAGCTACACCAATTGAAGAAATTGATAAACTAATAAAATACGCAAAGGAATATCCAATTGTTATTGGCTCAAGAAATTCTCAAAGACAAGGTGCTCCTATAATTCGAAAAATAATGGCTTTAGGATTTATTCTTATCAGAAATCTTTTGATTGGTTTAAAGGGAATTAAAGATACTCAATGTGGCTTTAAGTTATTCAAAAAAGATATTGCATTAAAAATAATTGATAAACTAGTCGTTTTTCAGCAAAAAAGAAAAGTTAAGGGCTCATCAGTTTCTGCCGGATTTGATTTAGAATTTTTATTCTTAGCGAACTTTTTAGGTTATAAAATAAAAGAGGTTCCAGTAATCTGGTATCATGTAGAAACTAAAAATGTTAATTTCTTTAAAGATTCTTTTGAAACCTTAATTGATATCTTTAAAATTAAAATCAATCAAATTCTTGGAAAATATAAATAAAATGAAAAAGAGTTATATTTTATTAATCTTTTTAATTTCTTCTTTTTTGATTTTTCATAAATTTAACCAAATCCCAAAAAATCTTGATAAAGATGAAGTTGAGTTTGCCAAATTAACTTTATCTTTAGATAAAAAACCCTACACTCCTTATACTCCTTTCGCCACTGGCCATTCGACTTTATATTTTTATATTATTCTTCTTTCTTTTAAAATATTTGGAATCTCAAATTTTTCTTTACGATTTCTTTCCGCTTTATTTGGGTTAATCAATCCGATAATTTTTTATTTGATATTAATTGAAATCTTAAAAATTTTAAAAATAAAAAATTATTCCTTTTTCTCATTTTTGGGGACAATAATATTGACTACCTCCCACTGGTATTTCAACTTTGCCCGTTTTTCTTATGAAGCAACTTTTTTGCTATTCTTAGAATTAACCAGTATTTATTTTTTAATTAAATGGTATCTTAAAAACAAAAATATTTTTTTGATATTTTCAGGTATATTTTCTGGCTTGACTTTTAACTCCTATATTCCCGGAAGAATTTTTTTTATTTTGCCTGTATTTTTTTTAATCTATCAAACTATTAACTCTCATATTAATAAACAATTTAACAATTTAACAATTTTAACAATTAAACAATTAATCTATTTTTTAATTCCTTTTATAATAACCATTCTCCCTTTAACTTTATATTTACTAAAAAATAACGATATCCGTTTTCAGCAACAATTTTTCTTAAGCAATAGCGATCTTTCTTTTGGCAAAAAACTTCAATTTTTAGGAGAAAATATTCAATCAATCGTCTTAATGTATAGTTTCAAAGGTGATGTTAATGGCCGGCATAACTATCCTTTCAAACCGGCTTTAAATCCATTTTTATCGATGCTCCTTTACCTTGGTCTATTTTTTTGTATTAAAAATTTTAAAAATTTATTTAATCAATTTTTTATTTTTTATTTTTTATTATCTCAAATACCGGCAATATTGACTTATCCCTGGGAAAATCCTAACATGCTTCGCACTTTCACTGCTTTACCTTCTATTTCTTTTTTTTCCATTGTTGGTTTTTATCAGTTAAAAAAATTTGTATCAAAAAAATATCCAAAATTTAAACTCTTTTTATCTTTCTTTCTTTTTATTTTTTTGATCTTATCTTTTTTCTATGAAATCAGAACCTATTTTAAATATCAGGCAAAGGTTTTTGACAAAGCATTTGAGGTAAATAAAAAATTAGAAGAAATAATAAAATTAAAAAATCTATGAATCATAAAATTATTTCTTTTCTAATAACTTTTATTTCAATTATTATTTTAATTCTAGTTATTTATGGAAATAAAAATACAATTTTTAAGAAATTTGATCCACTATTTTTTGAAAAAAAATATTTTCAGTCTCAATGGGTTATTCCTCAATCAAAAACCCCAATTTCCGATGAAGATCTGTATGCTTATGCCGGGTATAAATACATCAAAGGAGAAAATCCTATTTTAATCAATCCCGAAGCTCCACCCTTAGGTAAATACATTATTGGATTATCAATTTTGTTGTTCCAAAACTATCATCTTGTTGCAATTTTTTTTGCTCTTTTTTCTTTATTTTTAATTTTTATAGTTACTTTTCAAATAAATCGTTCATATATATCCTCATCCTTAAGTGTCTTTATCACAACAATTAATACTATATTCTTAGACCAAATTATCCACTCAGGCCAACTTGAAATTTACCAACTTTTTTTTATCCTGCTTTTTATCTTGTTTTTTAGTATTTATCTTAATAATAAAAAAATTTTATTTTTTATATTTTCAGGCCTGTCTTTTGGTGCCTTTATTTCAATAAAATTCTTTTTTTATCACTATGTCTTATTTAATTTTTGGCTAATTTTTTTTTTATTTGTTTTTTTGCAAAAAAAAAGCTTTAGTTTAATTAAAATTTTAAAAATACTTCTATTTCTTAATTTGATTGCTTTATTAATTTTTATTGCAACCTACTTTCGCTTTTTTACTTCAGGCGCGAATATTAGGGATTTCCTAGGAACGCAAAAATGGATTTTTCTTTTTTATCAACAATCAAAAATTGACCATTTAAAAATTATCGGATCTTATCTAGGATTAATTTTTTTCAATAAATGGCGTTATTGGAGTGAGGACTATCCATTTATAAAGTATGAAAATTGGTCTATCATTTGGCCGTCAGTTTTTATTTTTGGACTTTTAAGTCTTTATAAACTGAAAAACAAAAGCGAAAAACTACAAATAGAAGGTTATTTTACTTTTAATCTGCTTTTTTCTTTTTTTATTATCTATAATTTTTTCCTTTTTTTTACTCCTTTATATCCGCGATATCTTTTACTTTTATTTTTTCCATTAAATATTTTTTCCGGTTTATATTTTGAAAAATTAATATGCAAAAAATAAACTTTATTAAAAAAAATTTAATTTTTTTTATTTTCTTAACACTATATTTTTTTTCTATCTCTTTTAGAATAATTACATCTCCTCTACCTTTCTACGACTGGGATGAAGCAATATATATGCAAGTTGGTAGGGAAATGATTGAGAAACTGTCACTTGTTCCTATATGGCAAGGAAAATTTTGGCTTGATAAACCACCTTTAGTGATGTTAACTTATGGTCTTTGGCAAAAAATATTTTCTTTTATAACGCCAGAAATTTCTGCTCGATTATTAAACTTATTATTAAACATTTTATTTTTTATTCTTATTTATTCTCTTATTTTAAAAACAACCAAATCAAAATTAACCGCTTTTTTTACCGTTTTTATTACCTCCTTTACGCCACTTTCTATTCAAAGAGCTTATACCGTTAATATGGATGTTTTTTTGGGCATTGGTTGGTTTGGTTATTTTCTTTTTTATCCTAACTTAACTCTTTCAACTTTATTTCTGTCATTGGCAGTTTTTAGCAAATCCCTTCTTGGCTTTTATCCCATTTTTTTGAATTTTGGTTATTATTCTTTTTTATTTATCAACAAAAAAATAAATAT
>JBNAVI010000012.1:0-8812 GCA_049700175.1 Microgenomates group bacterium
GGTTTTGGCGCGGAGCCAGGCGCCGAATGGTGCCTGGTCCAGGGGGGAGGATTCGAACCTCCGCAGCCTTGCGGCGCGAGTTTTACAGACTCGTGCAATTGTCCACTCTGCCACCCCTGGTTTAAATAATAAATAGACAGTTTTATCCCAGAAGTAGTTAGATTTTGCTAAAGGCAAAATCTTAATACTTCGGGATCCCGCATTTCTAAGTCAAATTTTATCAAATTTGGTCAGAAATTGCTGGGACAGACTGTTCCGATTGTCCACTCCGGCACCCCTGGTAAAGAATTATTAAATTATATCATCTAATCTTTCATAATTTAAACGTGTTAAAATATGATAGCTAATATGGATAATCCAGTTGAAGAAATAAAAAAAAGAATTGATATCGTTGAATTTATTGGTTCTTTTATTCAATTGAAAAAAACAGGAAGAAATTTTAAAGCCCTATGTCCTTTTCATCAAGAAAAAACTCCCTCATTTATTGTTTCTCCGGAAAGACAAATTTGGCATTGTTTTGGTGCTTGTAATGAGGGAGGAGATGTAATCAAGTTTTTAATGAAATGGGAAAATATAACTTTTTTTGAAGCACTAAAAGATTTAGCCAAAAGAGTGGGGATTCAGTTAAAAAAGATTGACTTTGAAGATAAAATTTGGCGAAAAAAGGAAAGATACATTTATATGAATCAGCTGGCAGCAGATTTTTTTCAATATCTTCTTTTTAAAACAACGTTTGGTCAGAAGGCAATCGATTATCTTTCTTCAAGAAAAATAAAAAAAGAAATCATTGAAAAATTTCATTTGGGATATGCCACCAATTCCTGGGATAGTCTATTGAGATTTTTAAAAAGAAAAAAATTTGAAGAAGAGGAAATGTTTGAAAATGGATTACTGGTAAAAAACGAACGGGGTAATTTTTATGATCGTTTCCGCGGAAGGCTAATTTTTCCTATAAAAGATGCCCGGGGCAATATTTTAGGTTTTTCCGGAAGAACTTTGTTAAAAGATGAAAAGGAAGCGAAATATATTAATACTCCGGAAACGCCAATTTATCATAAGCGGGAAACCTTATTTGGTTTGGATTTAGCAAAAGATGAAATTAAAAAAGAAAAACATGTTTATATTGTTGAGGGAGAATTTGATGTTATTTCGCCTTTTCAGGCCGGTTTTAAAAATTTTGTGGCGGTTAAAGGAACAGCTTTAACCCGTGAACAATTAATGATCTTGAAAAGATATACCAATATAATCGTTTTAGCCTTGGATAGTGATTTTGCCGGTCAGGAATCAATGGTAAGAAGCTTGGAGGAGGCAGAAAAACTTGATTTTGAAATAAAAACAGTAACTTTTGATTATGCCAAAGATCCCGATGAGGCAGTCAATCAAGACCTAATTAAATTTAAAAAAATAGTTAAAAAACCAATCCCTATTTATGATTTTTTAATTAGTTTTTACCAAAAAAAATATCCGGAAGATGATCCTTTTAACAAAAAAAAATTTACTGATGAAATAATTCCTTTTATCTCAAGGATATATAATCCCATTGTTCAATCGCATTATATTAAAAAAATTTCTCAGTTATTAGAAGTTTCTGAGGCAAGTATTGAAAAATTAATAAAAAGAACTAGCTTAATAAAAAAAACAGCTTTTTTTACCAGTTTTAATTTAAAAAAAGAAAAAATTAAGAGGGAAATTTTAATTGAAAAATACCTTTTAAGTTTATTTTTCCAAAGCGATCAACTTGATATTTGGGCGGAAAAAATTTTTAAGGTTTTATCACCTGGTGATTTTTTAACGCCTTCTTATCAAAAAATTGTCAGTTTATTTTTGGATTATAAAAACAAAAATGTAAATTTTACATTAGATGATTTTATTAAACAAATACCTTTAGTGTTAAAACCGGTTTTTGATGAGGTTTTTTTATTTGCTTCAGTTGATCAGCGGTATTCATTGGAGGATATTGAAAAACTAATTTTGGAAGTTAAAAAATACAGTTTAAAAAGAAAAATTAAAAAATTGTTATCAAATGAAGAAAATAAGGAAGATGAAAAACAAAAAAATATGTTAAAACAATTGTTTACCGAGTTAAATTCAATAGAAAAAAGATTGATTAAATTATAAAATTTAATTTATGGTAAAGCATAAATTACCCAAAAGTTTAAAAGATTTATTAAAGCAAGGTCAGGAAGATGGTTTTTTGATTCAGGATGATGTTTTGCTAGTTTATCCCGAGCCGGAAAAGCATGTTGAGGAGATTGATAATTTTTTTAATGACGCCTTAAATAAAGGAATTGATATTTTTGAAACAGTTTCTGCTAGGGAGGAAAATGAGGCGAAAAAAAGTATCGAGGAGATTGAAAAGGAGTTGGAACGATTGGTTGTTTTAAAACATGGTGAATCACTTGATCCAATAAAAATGTATTTGAAAGAAATTGGGAAAACACCGCTTTTAAGTTTTAATGAAGAGATTAAGCTAGCTAAAAGGTATGAAAAAGGAGATTTAGAGGCAAAAGAAAAATTAATCAAAGCCAATTTAAGACTGGTTGTTTCCATTGCTAAAAAATATTTAGGAAGAAGACTTTCTTTTCTAGATTTAATTCAAGAAGGTAATCGGGGATTAATTCGCGGTGTTGAAAAATATGATTGGCGAAGAGGGTATAAATTTTCCACCTATGCTACCTGGTGGATAAGACAGGCAATAACCAGGGCTATTGCTGATCAATCGCGAACTATCAGAATACCGGTACATATGGTTGATCATATTAATCGTTTTTACAAAACTCAAAGGCGGTTGACCCAAAAATTAGGCAGGGAGCCAAAAATAAAAGAAATCGCCAAAGAGATGCAGTTGTCAGTTGAAGAAGTGGAAAACTTAATGAAGATCTCCCAGCAACCAAAGTCTCTATCATCTCCAATTGGCGATGATAGAGAGGCAACTTTGGAACAATTTGTCTCCGATATAAACCAACCCACTTTATATGAACGTGTTTCCCGCGAGCTTTTGAAAGACGCACTAAATAAAGTTTTAGATACCTTATCTCCCCGAGAAAAGAAAGTTTTACAGATGCGATTTGGTTTAGATGATGGAAAACCAAAGACGTTAGAGGAAGTAGGTAAGGAATTTAAAGTAACTCGGGAAAGAATAAGACAGATTGAGGTTAAGGCTTTAAGAAAATTAAAACACCCAAGCCGAGCAAGGAAATTAAAAGATTTTCTTGAATAATACTTCTTACTTAAATGATTTTAGCTTATTATCAAAACCTAAAGATTTAATTTTGTTGTTTATAATCCTCTAAAAACAATTGACAAAATACTACTAAATATATTATTAATTTATTTATATATGTCTTTTAATGGTTTTTACCAAAGACTGGGAAAAATCATTCGTAAACACCGAATCAGGAAAAATTATAGTCAAGAGTATGTGGCTGATGCTTCACAAGTTGACCGGACCTACATTGCCCGAATTGAATCAGGAAAAGCCAATCCTTCAATTAAAGTTTTATACAAAATAGCCAAGATTTTTGAGCTACCCCTAGGTGAATTTTTAAAAGAACTGTAAGAAAAGGATTGAATTTTTTTAGAAAAAGAGTATATTTAAATTAATGAAAAAAGAGACAATCTCTCCATTACAGAAAGCTTTAAATTTGTGGGCCATTATTTTAATTATTTGGAGCATCTACCGGGCTAATTTTAAAATGCCGGAATGGTTTGATGAATTTATTGCCAAACCTTTAGTTTTTGTTTTGCCGGTATTTTATTACATAAAGAACTTTGAGAAAAAAAATTTTTTTGAAGCTTTGTGGATAAAGCCAAAAAATTTTATCAGTGATTTTTTATTAAGTTTAGGAATAGCTTTTATTTTTTTTCTGACGGCAATTTTAGCCAATTTTTTAAAATACAAAAAAATTGTTTTTTTACCAATATCATTAGCAGACAAACAAATATTTTTGATTATTTTCACGGCAATGGCAACTGGTATTTCTGAGGAAATTTTATCTAGGGGTTTTGTTTTGAAAAGATTATATGAGGAATCTAAAAATATTTTAACTTCTTCTTTTTTTGCTAGTATTCTTTTCTTTTTTTTACATGTGCCAATTTTATTTACCAATATTAAATTAACTGGTAATCTTCTTTTATTTTTTATGGCCACGGATATAGTTTTAAGTTTATTTAACTCATTTGTTTTTTTGATTCGAAGAAGTTTATTTTTACCAATTTTTATTCACGCTTTATATAACATTACTTTGCTTCTTTTTATTTAAAAGAATTTTAATTGCTTCAAAAAAACCAAGAAGATAATTTTTTTTAAAGTTTATATTTAAGGGAAGATATAAAACATGTTCAATCAATTTTTTAAAATTATCAATATTTTTCCAGGTAAAAATTAACTGATTACGAAAGGCGATTTTTTCAATTTGATCTTTATTAAAATATTTGCCAATGGTAGATTCATGTTGATGCAATACTTTAACTTTAGGATTAAATAAAATTTTATAGCCTAGTTTTTTTGCTCGAAAAGATAAATCAACATCTTCCCAGTAAAAGGGAGAAAACAACGGATCAAAACCTCCCAGTTTTATAAATTTTTCTTTATCAAAGATTGAAGCCCCACCTTCAGCCCAACCATTTTCACCAAATTTTAAGTCTCCTGATTTTTGATGATGATAAAGGCCCTTATACCAAAAAATTTTATTTTTGCCAACGATTGAACCGTCTTTTTCAATTTGAGCAAAAGAGACAGCAAAAACTTTAGGATCATTTTTAAAACAATTCAAGGCTAAAAGATAATTTTTATTTTTTAAAACAACATCAGAATTAAGCAGCAAAAGATATTTTCCTTTTGCTTTTTTAATGGCGGAATTAACACTTTGACCAAAGCCTAAATTTTTTTTATTTTCAATTAAAACAATATCAGATTTAATTTTTTGCCGGGAAATTAAATTTTTAATTTCTTTTTTAATACTTTTTGAAGGATCGTCATTAACAATAATAATTTGATAATTATTTAAGTATTTTAAGTTATTAACTAAATTTTTTAGAAATAACTCTGTGTTTTTGTAAGTGGGTATAATAACAGAAATCATAATTGTTATTAATTAAATAAATTGTTCTAAAACATTTTTTTTAAAAAACTGATAGGAAAATTTTTTTTTAATAAAATTCTGCCCGTTTTCAATTATTCTATTTTGGTTTTTATTGCCTTTTACCATTAAAAGCATTTTTCTTTCCAATTCGTCAATTCTGGAAAAAAGAAAACCATTTTTACCATCGGTGATTAATTCTTTTGGCCCACCACTGTTATAACAATAAACCAAACAACCTGAAGCCATCGCCTCAAGGGGAGCGATACCTAAATGTTCAACATTTTGGGGATTTTTGTTTTCATCAACACCAAATCCAGTAAAATGCCAAAAAAACATCGATTTGTGATATAGTTCTAAAAGCATGGAAAAAGAAACATTGGTTTTGAAAACTATTGAAGGATCGTTCTGGGCTATTTTTTTTAACTGATTTAAATAATGACTATCTTCTTTCTTTATCGCTCCGGCTAAAATTAATTTAAAATCTTTAAAAAAATTATGTGATTTTTTAATTTTTTTGAAAGCTTCTATTATATTTTTATGTTGTTTACTGTGAAGATGGGGAAAAAAGCGGGCTACCGAGAGAATTATTTTTTCTTTTTTTAAAATTCTTGAAGTGTAAAAAATCTCATCAATGTAGGGATACAAGACAAAAGAAGAAGTCCCCCATTTTTGGAGATTTTTTTGGCAAAAAAATGAATGGGTAAAAAAGCGCCAAGGCAAAATTTTTATCCGGTTTAAAAGGTTAAAAGAATAAAGTTTTTTATCAGGAACCATCGCATAAATATAATTTTTTTTAGAAAAGGGAAAAAAATAACTGCCGTCCGTAACATAAAAAAAAAGATCATATTTCTTTAAGTAGCAGTATTTTTCAAAAAAATTAGCTTTCCGCCAAAAAATATTGGGAAGAAAATTGAGGTTTTTAAAATTAAATTCAAATCTTTGCCCAATTTTTTCCTTTAAATTTTCATCAAAAAAGATATCTATTTGATAATTTTTTTCATCAAAAACTTTAAGAATTGAAAGAATATATTTTTCCCCACCACCTAGAACATCAAGATAAGGATTATAAAGACCGACTCTTTTGATATTTTTCATATAAAAAAAGATAAGTGATCGTTTTGGAAAAAGCTTGATATATAGCTTCAATTATACCAATTTCTCCATCTAAAAAACCCATATTTTTAATCAACCGGCGATATAATTCTCCCAAAAATTTTTTAAAAAAGGTGAGTGTGTTAACTTGTTTTTTTGCCTGAAATAAAAGTTGGGATTCAATTTCTTCAAAAATAATTGTTTTTTTAACCATTTCCTCAAAACCTTGATGTTGAAGGTGAAGAAGGGGATTTTTTAATAATTTAATTTCTCCTTTTATCACTGGGCTGGAATGAATTTCTTTTGGCCAGACAACAAAAAATTTTTTATTAATCAATCTAATTTGGTAATCAGGCCACCAGCCACCGTGTTTGAGCCATTGACCTAAAAATATGTTTTTTCTTGGTATTTTATAGCCTCCAATCAAGTCGCGTCCCACCGCGCAGGTGGAAATTACCTCGTCAATTTCTTGTTTTAATTTATCAGTGATTCTTTCATCGGCATCTAAAATAAAAACCCACTCAGTTTTTGCCTTTTCAATGCCAAAGTCCCTTGCCGGCTCAACATAGAGTTGGTAAGAAAAGGTATAAAAAGGAATTTTTTCTTTTTTGACAATGGTCAAAGTTTTATCGGTACTTTGGCTATCGATAACAATAATATTTGAAGTTAGTTTTTTAGCCGATTTTAAGCAATCATTTATATTTTTTTCCTCATTATGAGTAAAAATTAATACCGTTAAATTTTTTATCATTTTTGAAAAAAATAATTTTTAATTAAATGGATTTTCGTTTTAAATGGAGCATATTTCAAGCCAAAAATTAATTGACTTTTTTTTTGATATTTTTGATGAAGTTTTGAACCTGAGCCGCCGGTTGATTGGGCGTTTTTATGATAGATAATTATTTTTGGATTATAAATAAGTTTAAAATTAGCTTTTTTTGCCCGGATACAGTAATCAGCATCTTCAAAGTAAAGAAAATATTTTTCCTCCCAAAATCCCAATTTTTTTACAACTTGTTTATTAAAACACATTAAGCATCCCGTTACAAAATCAGTCATTTCAATTTTATTATATTGACCGTAATCAACCTCATCAACGCCCCGGTGAAAAATGAGACAGTTTTTCCAATCAATAATCCCACCGGCATACCAGATTACTTTTCCCAAATCTTTTTTTTGGTAACGATTTTTGTGATATTCAAAACCAGGAGCATAATAAATTTTTCCGCCAAAAAAATCAAAATTTTCAAAGGATTTTTCAGTTTCAATTAAGAAATTTTTCTTAAACAAAATGTCATTATTTACAACGCAGAATTTATCCACTCCCTTATTTAAAAAATATTTTAAACCAGAATTTATTCCATAAGCATAACCTTTATTTTCTTTTTCAATAACTTTTATTTCAAATGGATAATTCTTATTAATAATAAGTTCTTTTTTAGTTGAAAGATCAGCAATAAAGAGCGATATTTTTTTATTATTTTTTGCCTCTTTTAAAGAATCTAAAAAATCAACGGTTATTTTATTTTGGTTATAATTTACAGTTATTATGCCAATCATTTGATTAAATTATATAATTAATTTATCTTTATGAAAAGCTTTTTTAAATTAATATTTTTTTATATTGTTTTCTTTCTTTTATTCACGCTTACTTATCTTTGTTTTTTTCATTTGCCAATTTTAACCTTCATAAGAATATTCTTTTATCGTGGAATAATTCTTTTATTTATTAATACTTTAATATGGATGTTTTTTCTTATTTATTTAAAAAAATTTCCTTTAGAGAGGATAATCAGTCTAATTTTAATTTCCTTTTCGATTAACCTTTCAGTATTTGTTGTTTTTCCAGTTACTTTTGAGCGTTCTGTAACGATGTATCTTTTAACTCGGATAAACGACAGCGGTCAATGCATTAGTAAAGATCAGTTAGAGAAAGATTTAATAAATGAGTATATTATTAAAGGTAAAGCTCTTAATAAAAGAATAGAGGAACAATCAGCAATAAATTTTTTAAAAGAAAAAGATGATTGTATTATTTCTACGGAAAAAAACAAAATGTTTATTGAATTCTCAAAATTTGTTAATAAACTTTATAATTTAAATACCCATTAATAAGAATTTAAGGTTTTTTTATTTATTGTTATTTTAATTGCCATAATTCAAGATTAATATCTTTAAAAAGATTTATATTTTTTACAAATTTACTTTTTTCTGGTATATTTTCCTTTTTCCAATTTTCAATCCTAAATTTATATTCATCACCTTCAATAATATACCAACATTTATTTTCTATAAATTTATTTTGGGGTTTGGGGTAATTTTTTGTTCGGGAATAATATTCAATTAGATATTGATAGGTATAGGGAATAACTGGCGGAGTGTAAATTTTTAAACAAAAATTTTTATACTTATTTTCCTGATATAAAGTTTGAATAACTTTTTGTTGCTTAACTAAACCATCTTCGGCAATATTTTTATTTTTTACTTCAAAGATAAATTTATTTAAATTAAAAATTAAAATAAAAACTAAAATTACACCGGTTAAAAATTTTAACAATTTATTACCATAGCGTTGAATTAAATAAAAACCAAAAATTAAAAATGCTAAATAAAAAACTGAAAAGCCTTCTAAATAA
>JBNAVI010000013.1:0-8388 GCA_049700175.1 Microgenomates group bacterium
TATCTTTCCTCAATTATATTTTTTGATTTTTGAATAATTTCGTGTTTTTTTTGTAAATCAGGAGGAATCGGTTTTTTCTTTTTTAATAAATATTGATATATCGCCTCGGCTAAAGCTTCGGTAGCCAAAACCGAACAATGAATTTTAATTGGCGGTAAACCATTAAGCGTTTGAACAATTGTTTCTTTATTGATTTTTAATGCTTCATCAATCGTTTTTCCCTTAACTAAATCGGTGATTACCGAGCTGGTGGCAATAGCCGCCACGCAACCGTAAGTTTTAAATTTTATATCTTTTATTACTTCTTCACCTTCTTTATTTTTATCAATCTTTAAATACAAAGTCATCACATCACCGCAAACAATATTCCCTGCCTCACCAATGGCATCAGCGTTTTTAATTTCACCAAAATTATGGGGTGAGTGAAAATGTTTTAAAGTCTGTTTTGTATATAAATTTTGCATAATATTTAAAACGGAGAAACTTTACGTAATTTTTTAACCACTTTTATTAATGTTTTTATTAAATAATCAATTTCGCTTTTTTTGGTAAACCTACCTAAGGTAATCCGCAATGATCCGTGAGCTTCCTGAGGGGGCAACCCCAAAGCCATTAGGACATGAGAGGGCATCAAGTTTTTTGAAGAACAGGCTGAGCCGGTGGAAACCTCAATGCCATGACAATCCAACTCCATAAGTAATGATTCACCTTCTACTCCGTTAAAGGAAATATTAACGTTATTAGCTAATCTTTTAGTTGGATGGCCGTTTAATCTTGTTCTTGGAATTTTGGTTAAAATTTTACTGATTAAATAATCCCTTAATTTTGATAATTTTTTGTTTTCGCTATCCTTTTTTTTATCCATTGTTTCAGCCGCTTTAGCAAAACCAACAATCGCCGGCACATTTAAAGTTGAAGAACGTAAACCTTTCTCATGGCCACCTCCGTGGAGGATTGGTTCAATAATAACTCCTTTTTTAACATATAAAATCGCCACTCCTTTTGGCCCATAAATCTTATGAGAAGAAGCCGTTAATAAATCAATGTTCATTGCCTCAACATCAATTTTCTCTCGGGCAAAACTTTGAGAAGCATCAGTGTGAAAATAGACACTCGCTTTTCGACAAACCCTCCCGATTTCCGCTATGTCCTGAATCGTGCCAATTTCATTATTGGCATGAATCACAGAAACCAATACTGTTTCTTTTCTGATTAATTTTTTCAACTGATCAATGTTAACAAATCCATATTTATCAACATCAAGCCAATCAACAAAAAATCCCTGCCTTTGTAACCACCTAGCGCTTTCCATTATACAATCGTGCTCAATTTTCGAAACCACAATATGATTTTTTCCGCGATTTTTATTGGCAAAAGCCACCCCTTTTAAGGCAAGATTATTGCTTTCTGTTGCCGATGAAGTAAAAACAATTTCTTCCGGTTGGGCATTAATAATTTTAGCAATTTTTCTTCGACTTCCTTCAACGGCCGAAGCCGCTTTTTGTCCTAATGTATGAAGCGACATCGAATTGGCAAAATCTTCTTTAAGGTGTTTTAACATTTCTTTTAAAACTAAAGGGTCAATGGGAGTGGAGGCGGCATAATCAAAATAAAATCTTTTTTTCATAAAATAATTTCTTTAACTTTTATTATTTTAAGCATTTCAAAAAATTTTTTCTCAATTTTTTCTTGAAATTTTTTCCTGTGCTGACAACTTTTTTTACATTGACAAATCTTTTGATTACAGGGTAAAAAATTTAAATCTTTTTTAAATATTTTAAAATAATCATATAAAACTTTATTAAAAACTTTGTCTTTTATCCGATAACCCCCCTTTTTTCCTTCTTTGCTTTCAATTAAATCATTTCTTGCCAAAGTCGAGGCAATCTTGGCTAAAAACCGCAAGGGAATTTTTGTTTTTCTATTAACTTTAGATAAAGAAACCAACCCTTTGTGCTTGACTAAATACGATAAAAAAACCAAACTATAATCAATTTCCCTGGTTATTATAAACATATACTATAATGGTATTAGTTTAATAAAATTAAAAAAGAAAGTCAAGTTGTATAATTTATCAACGTCCGTCCTTGATTCAAGGACGGACCTTATTAGTTTTATAAACTCATTCTGGGAATGCGATCAAGTCTTTCACAATCCTCAACAAACATTCCTTTTTTGGCCTTATATGAAGCTACAACACCAATCATCGCGGCATTATCACCACAAAGATATTTAAAAGAGGGAAACAAAACTGATCCTTTATATTTTTTTACCAATTGTCTTATTTTTTTTCTTAAATAGAAATTGGCAGAAACCCCGCCAACCACCAGTAAATTTTTAATTCCTGTTTTCAAAATTGCTTTTTCAGTTTTAATAACTAAAGTGTCAAAAACTGCTTCCTGAAATGACGAGGCCAGCTTTTTTATTTGCAGATTTTTTTCTTTTTCACTCATTTTTTTAAAAAAATAATAAAAAGCTGTCTTTAATCCTGAAAAGGAAAAATTTAATGTTTCTTCTCTTATCATTGGTCTGGGAAATTTATAATAATCTTTATTTTCCACTTCAGCGGCTAACCTTTCAATCACCGGCCCGGCCGGGTAACCTAAACCCAAAAGTTTTCCTGCTTTATCCAAAGCCTCACCAGCAGCATCATCAATTGTCTCACCAATAACTTGGTATCTTAAATGATCCTCAAAAATTACTAAATTTGTATGACCTCCAGAAACAATTAAAACTAAATAAGGAAAATTGAAATCAATTTTAGGATTACCTTTTGAATTCTGAACGAAGGGTGAGTAAATATGACCTTCCAAATGATTAACAGCAATAATTTTTTTATTAAATTTTTTTGATAGTTCTTTAGCTTTATTTATCCCCACTTCCAAAGCAATTGCCAATCCCGGCCCTTGAGTAACGGCTATATAATCTATATCATTAATTTTTAATTTTTGATTTTTAACTTTTAACTTTTCAATCACCCAATCAATTCTTTCCTGATGAGCTCGCTTGGCAATTGAAGGCACCACCCCACCCCATTTTTGATGAAGTAAGATTTGGGAATATATAACGTTTGACAAAACCTTCCGTCCCTCAGTTAAAGCCGCTGCTGTTTCATCGCAAGAAGTATCAATTGATAAAATCATCGGTGTTGCTTTCAAACTTTTATTTTTATTTCACAGTCACACTTTTGGCCAAATTTCTTGGCTTATCGGGATCTAAACCTTTTTCTACCGCCAGGTAATAACCTAAAAGCTGGGCAAAAACCACATTAGGAATAATCGTTGCTTCGCCACAATTGTCAATTTTAATAAAATGATTAAAAGCATTGCTGTTTTTATTGGAAATACCAATGACAAAAGCGCCTCGGGCTAAAACTTCAAAGGCTGAAGATAAAGTATCGGAATAAGTTTCATCCTCAGGATTATAAACAATAACCGGGGTTCCCTTATCAATTAAGGCAATTACCCCGTGCTTTAATTCGCCGGCAGCAAAACCTTCAGCGTGAATATAGGAAACTTCTTTTATTTTTAAAGCTGACTCCAAAGCTAAAGGATAAGAAAGACCTCGGCCTAAAATGAAAATATGATTTTTATTTTTCAAAAATTTTGCCAGCTTAGCAATTTCATTTTTCATTTTTAAAATTTTTTTAACCGCCTGGATTGCTTTTTTCAAATCATCTTCTGCCTTCTGATAATTACCATTAAGTTTATATGATAAAAGGTAGATAATAGCCAGCTTGGCGGTGAAAGATTTTGTTGCCAAAACACATTTTTCCGGCCCGGCATTCAAAAGCATCTTATAATCAGCCATTCGGTATAGGGTGGATCCTAATACATTGGTAATGGCAAAAACCTGACTTTTCTTTTCTTTAATTCTCTTTACCGATGAAATAACGTCAATCGTTTCTCCTGACTGTGATAAGGCAATGACTAAACTTTTTGGTGTTAAAAAATCAACCAGATAATTAAATTCTGAGGCGACACAGGCATTAGTATGTCTTTTGGCTATTTTGGAAAAAAAATATGTTCCGGCTAAACAAGCATAGTAAGCGCTGCCACAACCAATAAAATAGTTTCCATAAGATTTTTTAATAATCTTAGCTAGTTTTTCGGTGTTCTTTTTTTCATTAATTAAAATATTTTCCAGTACTGCCGGTTGTTCGTAGATTTCTTTTATCATATAGTGAGGAAATTTACCAGGGGTAACAGCATCTTTTTTTAATTTTATTTTTAAAAATTTTATTTCTTTTTTCTTGCCTTCTTTATTAATTAATAAATAACCCTCACAAGAAAGAATTAATAATTCATTGTCTTCTAAATAGTAAATATTTTCTGTTTTGTCTGCAACAACTGAATAATCTGAAGCTAAAAAATATTGTTTGTTTTTGTCATCATAGCCAAAAACTAAAGGGGAACTATTTTTAATGGCGTAAAATAAATCATTTTTGGGAATATATATAACAAAAGCATTTAACCCTTTAAGCTGAGAAAAGGTTTTCAAAATTTGTTTGCCGATCTTCAGTTTATCTTGGGTTTTTTTGGTAATTTCCTCAACCAGGTGGGCGACCACTTCAGAGTCTGTTTGGGAACTAAAACGATGATTTTTTCTTATTAAATTTTCTTTTATTGCCTGAAAATTTTCGATTATCCCATTGTGAACAATAAAGATTTCCTTCTGACAGTCAAAATGAGGATGGGCATTGTCAATCGTTACCCCACCGTGAGTGGCCCAACGGGTATGCCCGATTCCTGATATGCCCTCAATATTTATCTTTTCATCCGGGTTAATTTTGCCTGTTTTTTTAATTAATTGGTATTGTCCATCTTTTTTTTTAATCACCATTCCCCATGAATCATATCCCCGGTATTCTAAATTTTTTAAACTTTCAAAAACCGTTTTACCCGCAGCTTTGTTTTTATCATTTAAAACAGCAAATATGCCACACATATTTAAAATAATTAAAATTTTAAGGTTGTTAATTTAAAACAAGGACGACTGCAAGCTATCTTTAACTTTCTTTGGTTTATCGGAATTGTCTTTTTTGTTGTTATTAAAAATTCTTTCAGTAACTGCTTTTATTTCATACTGAAGTAAAAAATCCCTTAATTCTTCCTTAAAACCACCAAAAGCGGCATTGGGCAAAGAAATATCAACTGGAACATCGGTAACAATTTTTGCCAGCTTAAATGATAAATCAATATTTTCTTTATTATCAGTTAATATTTTTCTTAGCTTTTCATTGAGTAAATCTAAATTTTTATAAATATTTTCTATTGAAGTAAACTGGTTAATTAACTTCACCGCTGTTTTTGGCCCAATCCCCTTTGCTCCTGGATAATTATCAGAAACGTCACCAATTAGGGCTTTATAATCAACTATCTGATAAGGTTTGATTTTAAATTTTTTGGATACTTCTTCTTCATTGTAAATTTTGCTTTTGCTAAAGCCGATTTGGGGAGTAATGACAAAAACATTTTTATCAACCAATTGAAGAATGTCTCGGTCTCCGGATAAAATTAAAATTCTTAAGTCCTTATTGTTTTTATACTTTGCCACTATTGTTCCAATCAGATCATCAGCTTCATAACCTTCTTTTTCCAAATGAAAAATCCCTCCTTTATCCAAAGCCTCCTTGGTAATTTTAAACTGAATCGCCAGCTCATCTTCAACTTTTGGTCTTTGAGCCTGATATTCTTTGAAAATTTTTTTTCTAAATGTTGGTACTGGCGTATCAAAACAAACTACCAAATAATTGGGTTGAAAATCTTTGATTACCTTATTTAATATCGAAAAAAAACCAAAAATAGCATTGGTGGGAAAACCTTTCTTAGTTTTAAAAGAGGGCAAGGCATGATAAGCCCGATGCATTATCGCATTACCATCGATTAAAAGAAGGGTTTTCATAAATGAATAAAAAAATTATTTTTCTTCAGATTGTTTTGCTTTTGGTCCCACAATTTTTTCAAATTCCTCATCGTCTAAACTTTCCTTTTTAATCAACGCCTCAGCTACTTCATCTAACAATTTTCTTTTTTCTTTTATTATTTTTAATGCTTGTTGATAACATTGGTTAACTATCTTTTTGATCTCATTGTCAACTTTTGACAGCGTTTCCTGAGAAATGGTTGATTGTTCAAGATAAGATTTACCCCATTCGGTAACATCAAAAGTTGGCCCATAGTTAATCGGTCCTAAATCACTCATCCCAAATTCAACCACCATCGCCCGGGCAATTTTGGTCGCCTGATCAAAATCATTAGCGGCACCGGTAGTTAACTCTTTAAAAACCACCTCTTCAGCGGCTCTTCCCCCCATCATTGAGGTAATTTGTTCCAAAAGATTGGTTTTTGTTTCATGGAGCTTGTCTTTTTTTGGAGGAATTAAGGTATAACCTAAAGCCATTCCCCGAGAAACAATGGAAATGCGGTGAACTGGATCGGTGTGAGGCAAAAAATGGGCAACAATGGCATGACCAGCCTCATGATAAGCGGTCAATTTTTTATCATAATCTGACTGTAACCGTTTTTTTTCTGGCCCTAATTTAACTTTGGTGGCTGCCTCTTCAATATCTTCCATATTAATTTTATCCCGATTAGCCCGGGCGGCGTAAATTGCCGCTTCATTGAGCATATTTTCCAAATCCGCTCCGGAAAAACCAACCGTCCTTTTGGCGACCTTATCCCAGTTCACTGATTGATCAAAGGGTTTTCCTCGGGCATGAATTTTAAGAATCGCTTTACGACCTTCCATATCAGGATAATCAACAACGATTCTTCGGTCAAAGCGGCCCGGTCGAAGCAAGGCCGGATCAAGTAAATCCCCACGATTGGTGGCGGCAATAACCACAACTTGCTCAGTTGGAGTAAAGCCATCCATTTCCACTAAAATTTGGTTTAAAGTTTGTTCTCTTTCATCGTGCGAGGGCATTATTCCAAAAGAACGGGCGCGACCAATAGCATCAATTTCATCAATAAAAATAATTGAAGGAGCATTTTTTTTGGCCGTATCAAACAGATCTCTGACTCTGGCGGCGCCAATTCCCACCAGCATCTCCATGAATTCTGACCCGGCAATAGAAAAAAAAGGGACGCCAGCCTCACCGGCAACCGCTTTTGCCAAAAGGGTTTTTCCACAACCTGAAGGTCCAACTAAAAGAACACCTTTAGGAGTCCGCGCCCCTATTTTTTTATATTTTTCCGGATGCTTTAAAAAATCAACCACTTCTTCCAGTTCCTTTTTTGCTTCCTCAACTCCGGCGACATCATTAAAAGTTATTTTTGGCTGATCTTTGGAAAATCTTTTTACTCTTGCCTGACCAAAAGAAAAGACTGAGTCTTGCGCCCCTTTTGCCTGACGAAAAAGAAAAACAAAAAAAGCAATCATTAAAATGGTGGGGATAATATTACTTAAAAAAGTTATGATCCCCACCGATCCTTGAGTGTCTTTAATAACAATATTGATTTTAGATGGATCAATGTTGGCATTTTTTAATGTTTGAATAAAACTTTCATTGTTTTCCTTATAAGTTAAACTTAAATTATTGTTTTTGTAATAAACTAAAATCTTATTATCAATTACCTCTACCTTTTTAACCTGACCTTCTTTTAGCTCATTTAAAACAGTGGTAATTGGTTTTTCTGGAACCAGTTGCTTTATTTCTTTAGAGGCCGACTGAAAAAGAAAAAATAAAAAGAGAAAAATAAAAAAAATTACAAAAAGATTCTTTACATTTAAAAAAACCTTAAATTCAATTTTTTTGTTTATTTTCTTACTATTTTTGCTCTCTTTTTTATAAAAGACCATATTTTAATTTTAACACATTTTTTTGTAAAATAATGATCCATGGAAAAAATCAAAGTGGGGGTTATAAATAAAGCCTTAAAAATTCTTAAGCAACAGGGACTAATTGTTTTTCCCTCAGATACTGTCTATGGTCTTTTAACTGATGCCACTTCTTGTCAGGCAGTCAAAAAATTAATTGCTTTTAAAGATCGACCTGCTGGAAAACCAATTTCTGTTTTTGTTGATAGTTTTTCCATGTTAAAAAACATTGTTTATGTCAATAAAAAACAAGAAAAAATTCTAAAAAGTATTCTCCCAGGACCATTTACTGTAATTTTAAAATCGAAAAAAAAAGTTTGCCCGCTTTTGGAGTCAGAAGAAGGAACTTTGGGAGTTAGATTAATCAAATATGATTTAGTCAATGAATTGGTCAAACACTTTAAAAAACCACTTACCGCTACCTCGGCCAATATTTCTGGTCATCCTCCTTGCCATTCAATTAAATCTTTTTTAAATCAAATACCTAAAAATAAACGTCAGTTAATTGATCTTATCATTGATATAGGGCAATTACCTAAAAATAAACCCTCAACCGTTATTGATTTA
>JBNAVI010000014.1:0-8105 GCA_049700175.1 Microgenomates group bacterium
GAAAAAAATTTTTAAAATCGCCTTTTTTTTGCTTTTACCGGCTTTATATTTTTACAGCTTAAATTTTATATTGGTTAATCAGGCGCCAATTGCCGATTGGGGAAGATTAATGAGGTAAATTAGAATAAGTTAGCATGTCTTAAGTTTATTAATGTGATAAGAATTTTATTAGTTTATTTATTAATTTATTTTTTAATTTTTTAAGATTACCTTCAAGATTTTCTTTTTCCAGCCAGAAGTTAGTTTCAAAAAATCCATTTTGAAAAAAATTTTTTATTAAAAGGGAATAATTTTCAGTAATTTCTTCTTTAAATTTTTTCAGTTCTAAATAGTAAAAATAAACGACAAAATAGTAAAACATTTGTAGGATTGAAAGCGATAACCCAATTAAACCATCTTTGTAACCATGAGCGGCAAAGTAACGACTGATAAATTCACTAAGGGCTTTTTTTATAGTTTCAGCAAAGGTAAGTTGTTTTTTATTTTTAAAATAATATTCTGCCTCAACTTGCGCATAGCGCAAAAATTTTTCAAACCACTGATTTAAGTTTTCATAATTGTAATGTAAAATAGCGTTTTCTTCTTTGGCAGCAAAAAGATATTCTTTACCGGAAAGAACTGGTTTTGAATGAATTTGTTTTGGCCAAAAAATACTTTCTCTTTTAAAAAGGCGTGGTTGATAGTCTGGCCAAAAACGGGCGCTTTTTATCCATTGGTCAAAAATTATATTTTTTCTGGGGAAAGAAAAACACTGATAATCATTAATTTCTTTTTTAATGACTGCGATGGTTTTTTCCGGAAAGATTTCATCGGGATCAAGATACAAGATCCAATCATTTTTTAAATTATTTTTAATTTCCTCTCTTATTTGTTCAACATATAAGACTTCCCGATTGACTTTTTTTATTTTTACTTTTTTAATTTTTCTTAAATTATCAATTATTTCAGGTGAAATCCCAATATCAAAAAGTACAATTTCATCAACAAAATCATAGATTGATTCTATTGTTTTATTTAAATACTTGGGGCTATTTTTAACTACAATAGCGGCTGAAATCTTATTTTTCATAAAATAAGCGATAGATTTTTAAAAGATTTATTTTAAAGATTAAGGTTAAACTTAAGGTATAGCTTATTATACCCAAAAAGATGGCTAAAAATAGCGAATATAAAGGAGTAATTGTAATTTTTAAGAAAGTAAAAACAGCCAAAAACATAATTAAAGAAGAAAAGATTGCTGGCATTGTTGGTTTTAAAAAAGAAAATTTTACAATTGTTTTTGCGATATTTAACACCAAAATAAAAGTTAAAGAAAGAATCAATAAAGTTAAGGGAAAACCATATAAATTAAACATTTTTGTTAATATTGGGGTTAAAATCCAAGTTAAGGCAGTCCAAAATACCATAAAATAAAAACTAATTTTAACTTTCCCAATGCTATTAAAAAAATTAATAAAGGGGGTGGAGTATGATGAAAAGATTGCTGCGGCGGAAAAAATATATAAAATAGGCAGAGCCGGTTGCCATTTAGAATATTTAGGAATAATTTCAGTTAATCTTGGCATAATTAAACTTATTCCTAAAATTGCCGGCAAAATAGCAATTGATTGATAAAATAAAATCTTTTCTAAAATATTTTTTAGTTTTTCTTTTTCTTCCTGAAAACGAGCCATTAAGGGGAAAATAACCTTTGAGACATTATCCATAATAATTCTAATTGGTGCTTCAGCCCATTTTTTAGCAAAACCTATATAACCTAATTTTTCAAACCCCAAAATCTTACCTAAATAAAGGATCATTAAATCATCTTTAATTAAAGCCAGAAGGGAATTAGTTTGAAAAGGTAATCCAAATGAAACTAGTTTTTTAAAGCTTTCTTTATCAAAACCAATTTTAGGCAACCAGAATGATAGGGAGTAAATTAATATTAGACCAGCAGTTGAGCGGGCTAAAACAGCAACGACAAAAGCAAAAAGATCAAATTTAAGCAAGGAAAAAATGATGACTGATAAATAAAAGAATGTATTTTCTATAATTTGAACAAAAACAATTTTTTGAAATTCAATTTTTCGCTCAAGTAAAACAGAGGGAATAGTTTTTAAAGAGGAAAGAAAAAAAGAGATTAACACTGCATGATAAAGAATAAGTGAGTTTTGGGGAAGATGATAAAATTTTTTAACCAAATTAGTTGAGAAAAAACCAATTGTGATTAAGATTAATACCATTGATTGCTGAATGGTGAAAGAGGTCTTTAAATCATTATCACTGATTTCTTTTCTTTGAATTAAGGCCGCGGCCAGGCCAATATCAGAAAAATAATTGAAAATAGCAATAATAGAAAGAATAGTAATGTAAATACCAAAGGTTACCGGCGAGACAACAATGGTTAAAATAACATTAGCCACTAACCCCAAAATAGCTGAGTAGCCGCTTTGAAAAAATAAAGATAAAGTTGAAATTAATGTTTTTTTCTTATAACTTTTATCCATTTTTGTTCTGTTTATTATAATTAATTCTTCTTGATATAACAATTAATGGCAAAAAAGAAATAATCGAAATGAAATTAGCTATTTTTTCAATTGGTGTTTGAGATTTTTTATTAAAAGGTTTTAGACTAATTTTTTTAATCTCTTTGTCAGTGGGAGTCTTTTTCTCAAGCGATCGCCAGTATTGATAATCATTGCTTATTGGCAAATACTCAGCCACTTTATAAGCAACTTTATTTTCAATATATTCAGAAGATAAATATTTTTTTTCAAATTCAGCATTCTTAATTTTTTGCCCAGAAAAATATTTCCCATTGACAAAAAGAAGAAAAAAAATTAATAAAACAACAACTAAATTTTTTAAAGGAAGCATTATTTTTTCAAAAAAATAAGCACCAAATAATGAAATTCCCAAAAGTGAAAGTCCAATTAGCCGCCATGGAAACTGGATAAGCTTCATAAATGGTTCAAAAATTTGCCAAAGCCAACTTGACTGATATAAAGTAAGATAAAGAAAAATTAAAGAAGAAAGTAAAAAATATAAAAAGAGGAGATTGTTTTTTGGGCGTCGATGCTTAAAGATAAAATTATTTAAAAACAAAGCCGCGCCTAATAAAAATAAAATCATTTGAATTTTGCCGATTTTAAAACTCATACCATCATTAAGACAACCAGGAGCTGAGCCGCCATATCCCCAATTTGACTGCCAAAGCTGATTTAGGCACAAAAAATGATCTTTGTAAGAAGTTGATGAGGCAACTTGTTGGGCATAAGTTAATTTCATTTCAATAATTGCTGGTAACCAAAAATAGGAAGAAATTAATAAAGCAAAAAGCAGACTGATAAAATTTATTAATCGATTTTTTGACAAAAGGAAGATAAAAAAAATCACCCAAGGTAGAAACAAAATTGAGAAAATATTATGTGAAGTTAATAAAAAGCTTAATATCAAAGTATTTGTTAAAAAAATTTTTTTATCAAATTTATTATTTTTTGCGATTTTAAAAATATAATATATTGAAATTGGAAAAAGGGAAAGAAACCAAATTTCAGCCAGATTACCGCGGATAAAGATATTAAGAGGGAAATATAAAGAGGTAATATATAAAAAACCGCCAAGAAGAGATATCCAAAAATCAAAAAAAAGATTAAAAAGTTTAAAACTGCCCAAAAAAGCAATAATTAATGCTAAT
Source organism: Microgenomates group bacterium (assembly GCA_049700175.1). GTDB lineage: Bacteria > Patescibacteriota > Microgenomatia > UBA1406 > GWC2-37-13 > JBNAVI01. The sequence continues at coordinate 3,680 of JBNAVI010000014.1, forward strand.
GAAAATGATAATTTAAGGCTATTAATAATATCAACACCTAAAAGATTAATTAAAGAAGTAATCCAATAAGCAGTTGGCGCATAAAAATTAAAAACAGGGTAGCCGATTTTAAAATTCATATCAGGAGCGGTTCTTGGAGGAAGATGAAAATTTTTTAATTCTTTAGTAAATTGCTGAATTCTGGCCGGTTGGGTTTCGTCATGAAAAGTAAAAAAACTAAGGGAAAAGGGATTTAGATCCTTACCTAGAAATACAATAATTAAAAAAATGCAAAAAAAAATTAATATCTTTTTCATAATTAATTTACTAATTCAAAAAGGTAAAGAGCGGATTTATTTTCCGGTTTGGAAAATTTTTTAATTAATTTTAATGGCCAGTAATCGGGGAATTTATTTCGATGGGAAAAAACAACTAAAACAAAATTGTCCTTTAATAGCTTTTTATTTTCTAAAAGTTGTCTTTCATCTAAAGGCCAGTAACCTTTGACAAAAATTTTATCCTTAGGTAAAAGAAATGTTTGTAATTGATCGCCAACGACACCAAAATCGCCCTCGGCTAAAATAACCACCGGTTTTTCACTAGATAATTTTCTGGCATAATCAATTATTTCTTTTATTCCATAGCCGGCAGTAATCCCGGTAATATATTGACCTTTGTCAATTTCAGGAAAGAATATTTTCTCAGGTTTAAATAAAATTGGATAGTTGAAAATATTCAGCGTTAATAAAAGAAAGATTAATGAAAAAATAGCTAATTTCTTTTTTTTAATGGAGATAAAAAAATAACTGGCTAAAATAATTAAAAGGGCGTTTAAATAAATTAAATAACGGGGAAAAATTATTTTAGAAAATAAGGCAATAGCAAAAAACGGGACAAAAAACCAAATTAAAAGATAACACCCCAGTTGCCAATTTTTTTTAAAAAGGTATCTTAATCCTAAGATAGAAAAAAATACAATTAAAAAGCCGCTTTCAAAAATAAGATAATAAGGGATAATTTTAATGTTGGAGGGAAAAACTAAAAAAGGATTTTTAAACCATTCAGAAAAAGTTAAAACAAAAGTTTTGTTTTTTTCTGAAATATAGTGCATAAAAGGGGAAAGACGCTGAATATTATATAAAGAAATAGCGATTATTAGAGAAATAATAAACAGAATCAAAAAGTTAATTTTTTTTATAATAAATTCCTTGCTGATTTTTTTATAAACAGTAATTGGCGCAAAAATTGCGGCAATAATAAAAAGTTGGGTGGTTGACTTGGTCAGTAAAGCCAATCCGGCGATTAGACCAAAAATTAGACTGATATCCAATCTTAAGGTTTTAATTAATAAAATTGAAAAAAATAAAAGGTAAATATAAAAGGTGGCCACGGCTGAATCAGCCAAAGCCATGCGTTGATAAAAAAGTAAAAATGGTGAAAAAAGATAAAGGATTGTTCCAATTAAAGCCGCTTTTTTACCCCATAAATAAAAAAGAAAAGAATACATCCCTAGCAAACCCAAAAATCCAAAAAATACTCCAAATAACCTTCCGGCAAAAAGAGGTTGATTGAGAAAAAGTTTTAAAAAGGGAATAGTGGCCCAGGTTTGCAGTGGTTGGCGGCCATCGGTTAAAGAAATAAAACGCCAAGAGGCATCGTGCCAAGCAGTTTTTGCCCAGCGGATATATATTCCCTCATCGCCAAAAATTGGTAAAAGCTCAAGATTTATCAACCGAGTGAAAAAATAAAACCCGATTAAGCCAAGGATTACCAAAAAGTCTTTTTTGGAAAAATTTTTTTTAAAAAAATTAAAAATAGAAACAATATCAAGCATAATTAATTTTCAAACAATTTATATTTTAATAAAATATTTACACCATGAATATTTTTAATAAATCGCCATCGGGATTCATCGGATTGACAAGAATAACGGTCAATAACTAAAATTTTTTTCCCTATGAATTTAGAAGGATCAACAATAGTTGTTGGACAGGGATTTTCAATATAATAAACCTTGTCGGTATTTTTTATTCGGGCATCTAATTGAAACATTTTTGAATATTGAGGATTAAAGTCTTTTTTATAAAAAAGATAATACCAAGACATAGCCGCCTCTGCCGGTAAAAAAATTTGATCATAGTTGTTTTCATTTTTAATTACATAATAAGCAATTTCTTTTTGTCCATCGTTTCTCACTAAACTTGAATATAAATCAGCATGTTTAAAATATTGATGAAGAAAAAAGGCAAATTCAAAGATTAAAAAAAAGGAAAAAATTAGACCAAGGCTGATTTTTCTGACTTTTATTTTAAAAATTTCTAATAATCCAAAAGCCGATAAAGAAACAAGGGGAATTAAAAAAAATAGGCTTCGATGGGGGTTAGGTGAATCAACTACGGTAAAAGCTGCTGGCAAGGGACTCAAAAAAAGGATAAAGATGAAGAAAAATAATTTATTCTTCTCAAAAGAATAATTTTTAAAATTAATTATTGCGATAAAAATTAAAGGTAAAAAAGCAAGATATAAAAGCCCTACCTCAGGAATAAAATAACGAGATTTTTTCCAACCGTCAATAAAAATATAATTAAAAGAAAAATAGCTTAAATATTGATTAATAAACTCTCTACTGAAACCAAGAACCTTATTATGAAAGATGCGTGCTGTCAGCAAATTATTTTGTCCTTCATTGGCAATTAATTCATTTAATCTAATTGTAACTCCAGAAATTACACTAAAAATTGATGTTTGTTCAAATCGGCCTTTTCCCCAATAAGTTTGACTGATATAAAAAGTCAAAATTAAGCAAACAAGGGTAAAGATAACAAGAATAAATAGATATTTTTTATTTTTTTTAATTTTTGGCCAGAAAATTAATAAAAAGCCAATAAGAGTTATTGGTGGGTAAATTCGGTAAGGATGATAAATCCAATATCCAACTAAAAAAAATAGGAAAGAAAAACTGAGTTTTAATAAACTATATTTTTTAATAGATTGTAAAAGAAAAACAATTCCCCAGAGAAATAAAGTAGCACCAATTATTCCCTCAGTAGTTGATCGGGATAAAACTATATGCCAGGGAGTGATGGCTAAAAATAATGATGATAAAAAAGCAATTTTTTTATTTTTAAAAATCTCAAAAACAAAATAAAACATTGGAAAGACAGCTAAGGCTCCAAAAAAGGCATGGGGAAAGCGGGTGGCAAATTCATTGACACCAAATAGCAAAGTTGAAAGACCAGAAAGATATATCGGACCAATAATATAATAATCACCAAATTTATTAAAATACCACAAAGGCCATTTATTACCATATAAATCAAAACCGTTTTGGACAATATAGCGGCCCACATAACCTGATAAAACTTCATCTTCATGAAAAGTATGGGGGATTGAGCCAAGTTTATAAAGCCGAAGGATTAACGCCAATAAAAAAATTAGTATTAAAACAATCTTTTCTTTTTTCATAGAGATTATTTAAAAATAAGAATATCTTCAAATTGGTTTAATAATTTTACTTTATTTTTGCCAAAATTTAAATTTTCATCTTTAAAATAAGCAAAACATTCATTTGTTTTCTTTTGTGATATTTTTTTTAGAAACAAATTTTTATCATAAAAAAACTCAATTTTATTGTCTGTATAATAAACTAAAGCTGGATGACCACCCCACCATTTGGTAGTGGTTATAGTTAAATTCATTTTTTCCAACTGGGAAATAGCCTGACGGTGATTAATTTCCGGTAAAAAATATATTTTTTGACAATTATCTTTAGCAAAATTGGCAAAATAATAGAATTTATCAAAAGAAGAAAATTGTCTCTTTAAAAAACTGTTTTTAATAAAACCCCAATGGAAGATAGCTATTATAACCCCAGCAATAAAAAGCCACTTTATTTTTTGAATTCTTATTTTTTTATAAACCCAGTTAATTAGAAAAGCAATATAAAAGGCAAATTGAGGAAGACTAGGATAAAGATACCAAAAAATTTTTGTTTTAGTTAAATTAAGAAATAAAAACCAAGGAAGAAAAAGATTAAAATAAAAAGATTGATTAATGGAGATCCTTCTTTTTAAAAATAAATAAGTAATTAAAATAAACCCTAAAAGGGCAATAAAAATAAAAAAATCAAATTGTTTACCAAGCTCAATTAAATAAAATATTCTTTCACCAAAATGAAATTCAATTGAGGCAGTCACTCTTTTAAAATGACTTTCATAAATATGCTGGTAATAAAATTCAAAGCCAAATTTTAAAAACATCAAAATGTACCATAAAGAAAATAAAAAAAATTGTGAGATTAAGATTTGTATATTTTTTTTTAGTTGTCCATAGTTTATTTTTTTTAAAAAAAATAAAAAGAAAAAATACCCACAATTTAAAAAGATAGGATAAAATCCTAAAAGTGATTTGCTAAAGATTGCTAAAGATAAGAATAAAGTTGAAAGAG
>JBNAVI010000015.1:0-7919 GCA_049700175.1 Microgenomates group bacterium
TGTTAATTGTTAGATGATTTTTATTTTAAGTATTTTCCTGTAGCAATATATGTAGCGGAAAGACTAATAATTAAAGCAAATGAAAGTGAAAAAATGTAAACAACCAGTAAAAAAATTAAATTAATAGGCCAGATAGTAAGGTTTATCTCCCTAATACTAATATATAAATTGGTAATTCCTCTTAAATAAGAATTAATAAAAGGTTGAAAATAAAATATCAAACCAAAAATAATTAAAGTTGAAAGTAAGCTGGCAAAAAGACCTAAAAAAAGGTTTTCTTTTAAAAAAGGTTTTCTAATATAAAAATTAGTCGCCCCAATTAGCTTTAAAAGCTCGATCTCCTCTTTTTTTAAGGCAATTTTAAAAGAAGTGGTAGTGATTAAAATAATTCCTGTTGTCATCACCAAAAAAACAAAAAAAGCTAGGCAGATAATTCTTAAAATATTGGTCAAGGTCAACAAGCGATCAATTATATCTTTTTGAAATTGCACCTCATCAACCCCTGGTTGTTTTTTTAAATATTCGGCAATCTCGGGAAGGAAAAATGGTTTTTTAGTAAAAATTTCCAGGGAGGCTGGCAAAATTTCCGGCGAAACCATTTCCAAAAGCAAGGGATTGTCCTTATTTAGTTTTTTATAAATTTCATAGGCTTCTTTTTGAGAAATGTATTTAATATTAGCCACTTTTCCTGAGGCAATTAAGTCATCGCGAATTTTAAAAATATGATTTTCTGAAACATTAGTTTGAAAATAGACAGTCACCTGTGGTCGGGTTTCAACATAATTTAATAAACCATAAAAAAACATAACGCCAATCAAAATTAAAGTTGAAATAAACAAGGTAAAAAAAAGCGACAAAAATGCGCTTAATGTTTGGTAAGGAGTTCTTTTTAAAGACAAAAAAAATTCTTTCATATTTTTTTAATGATTAAATTTCATATCCTCCTTTTTTTAAATCCTTAACTAACTGACCATTTTTCAAAATTAATACTCTTTTTTGCATACTATTAACAATATCAACATTATGAGTAGCAATAATAATTGTTCTTTTTTTCTCCCATTTCTTAAATAACCTCATGATTTCCCAAGCGGTTTTAGGATCAACGTTGCCAGTTGGCTCATCAGCCAATAAAATTTTTCTTTCTCCAACCACTGCCCGGGCAATAGCAACTCGTTGTAATTCTCCAGCTGAAAGTTGAAGCGGAAATAGTCTCTCCTTCCCCTCTAGATTAACCATTTTTAAAGCATCCATCACCTCCTCTTTAATCTTTTTTTCTGATAATCCTAAAACCGCTAAACTTAAGGCAATATTTTCAAAAACAGTTTTTTCATTTAAAATTTTAAAATCTTGAAAAACAATACCGATTTTTCTTCTTAAAGAAATAATTTCTTTGAAATTTAAAGAAGATGTTTCCCAATCACCAATTAAAATCTTTCCTTCAGTTGGCAAAAATTCTCTTAAAATTAGTTTTAAAATCGTGGTTTTCCCTGCTCCTGATGGCCCAACTAAAAAAATAAACTCTTCATCTTTTATTTCAAAAGAAATATCTTTTAAGGCGACATTTCCTAAAGGAAATTTTTTGGAAACATTTTCAAATTTAATCATTTAAAAATCAAAAAAATTTAATTTAATACCTCTACTAAACCCACATCCATTAACCAACCGGCCTTTTCACCGGCAAACGTTTCACCCCAAACTCTTATTTTTTTTCCAACAAATTGACTTAAATCAATCACACTTGAGGTTAAATATACATTTTGTGACGGACCGCCCGGCCTTTCTAAATGATAATTCCCTTCTCCATCAATTCCTCCTTCTCTTAAAATCCCTTCAGCGCGATCTTTAAATTTTTTTTTATCCTCTATCCCCACTTTTTTTTTACTTTTACCAACTGATAAAATATTATTTTTTTTATTTAAGCTTAACAGACTGATTTTATTTATAGCCAAACCTACAATTCCTCCAAGAAAAATTACCAAAAAAATCAAAACTAGTAAACCCCCAATAGTAATTTTTTCCTCATCAAATGACCGGATTAAATTATTATTTGAATTTAAATTTTCCATATAATTAAAAGATAGCAATTTTTACACAGAAAATCAAATCTTAACCGCCATTTTTCTCAATTGACTTTCAATAAAACCATCTAAATCTCCATCAAAAACTTTTTCCACATTATTTTCTTCATAACCGGTTCTTAAATCTTTTATTAGTTTATATGGGTGCAGGACATAGGAGCGAATTTGCCTTCCCCAACCGGCAATTTTTTCTTTTTTAAATGAATCGATCTCTTTTTCTTTCTTTTCTTCTTCAATTTGCCAAAGCCTAGCTCTTAAAATTTTTAAGGCATTCTCCCGGTTTTGCCGCTGATATCTTTCAGTTTGACAGGTGATAATAATTCCCGTTGGTTTATGACGTAATCTTACTGCAGTGGCAACTTTATTTACATTTTGACCACCTTTTCCTCCTGAACGAAAAAAATCCCATTCTAAATCTTCTTCTTTTAATTCAATCTCTTCCTTTTCAATCACCGGTAAAACCTCAACTAAAGCAAAAGAAGTTTGTCTTAATTTATTGGCATTAAAGGGAGACTGTCTTACTAAGCGATGAACCCCGGCTTCCGTTTTTAAATAACCATAAACATAATCTCCATAAACATTTAAAACAATACTTTTAATTCCGGCTTCCTCGCCATCAACCCGATCAACTTCCTCATAGCGCCAGCCTTTTTTTTCAAAAAATTTAGTATACATCCCCAACAACATCGCACTCCAATCCATCGCCTCAGTCCCTCCCTGTCCGGCATGAATGGAAAAGATGGCATCTCCTTTATCATATTTTCCGGATAGAAATAAGATAATTTCGTATTTTTCAATAATTTCTTTTGCCTCACTTAAATTCCCTTCATCCAGAAGTAAAACCGCCATTTCGATTTCATCGATTTGTTTTTTTAAATCATTTATTTTTTTCATCGTCATAGCCGCTTTTTCTGGATTATTCCAAAAATCCTGACGATATGTTTCTTCCTCCAAAGTTTTTAATTCTTTTCTTTTTTGATTAAGATTAAAAGCAGTTAAAATCGATTCTAATTTTTTATTTAATTCCTCTTTTTCCATGTTAAAATGAGGGGATTTTATTTAAAGTCACTGCCAAGAATAATAATCACATCAGCCACTTCTTTATCATCAAGAATTTTTGTTTTTACAGTAGAAATATAGTCTTTTAAATCTTTTTTTAAAATCTCACTGGCTTGTTGTTTATCTTTTTTTACCTGAATTTCTGTTTGTTGATAGTCAAAATTATCGGCATTACCGGTAACAATTTCATTGTAACCTTTTTCCCTAAGAATAGATTTCATTTCTCCAGCTTTTCCTACCACACCACTGCCATTTAAAACCTTTATTTTCAATTCTTCTTTAGTAAAAGCTGGGGTTGGGGTGGCAGTAGCCGTTGGTTTTGGTTGAGTGGTTGGTGAGGGAGTTTTAAATGAAAAAGACTTTTTAAAATTAAGATCTTGTTTGGAAATTAAAATAAAAAATATAAAAGAGGCTATAAAAGAAATGAAAAAAATTAGCCCTTCTTTTTTAATGAGAGGCAAAGTAATTGATCTAGGTGATTTTGAAATATCTGACACCTTTTGTTTGCTTATTTTAATAGGAAGTAAATATTTATCTTCCTGATAGGAAATAAAGGCACCAAAACAGTTATCTAAAGCTAAAAGGGGTAAACTTGTTTTTTGTTTTATCACTAATTTATTTAAATAATCCTTGTAAAATTCACCCATTATTCTTTTTAAAGGATTGGTCCAAACTCCTACTTCTTTGGTGAAAGTGTCTTGACGCACCTCTTCTGATTTTGACCCAGATAAAATTAAACGGTTAATTTTTAAGTTACTGGCTTCAATTTCTTTTATTTTTTCTTTAAGCTTTCCTTTTGCTTCATTTTCTTTACTAATCGGCTGTCGCCAATCATAGCCATCTAATAACCCAAATGAATCATATAAATATCCTTTTAGAAAATCTTGTTCATATATAGCGTAAAAAATAATCTCTTTTTTATCTTTTCGTAAAGTTTTTTCAAATAGTTTATAGTAAGTCAATACTTCAGGAATAATTCCTTCAACTTTAATATCCAAAAGAGTCGATAATTGATTAATTTTTTCCAAAAATTTATTTTCAATTCCAAAAAAGAAAATAAGTTTTTTGTTATCTTCATTTTTTATAAAATAAGAATAGGTTGAATTATCCACATCGATAGATAATTCTTTTGCTTTATCTCTAATAAAAATTTCAACAGCGTCTTCATTGATATCAATTGGCACATTTACCCGGAAAAAGGAGAAAAATTTTTGAGGTAAAATCAGAATCACATTTTTATCTTCAATCACTTTTGGTGAAGCTAAATTAAAACCTTCTTTTATCGCTGAAGCTAAAAGATCAATATTGCTTATACCTTTTTCCTCGATTAGTTTAGTTTCATATTTTTTATTAAAAAAAAGAACCTCTTCTTGGCTAAAAAGACTTTTTTTAAATGCCAAAATTTTAACCCACCACTCATCAAAATAAAGATATACCATATTAAATAATATAAATCATAAAATAAAAATTAGCAACTTTAAATTTATTTTCTTATCAATTTATAACTTTAAGTTTTAGTATAATATTGACAAGAAAAGCCCTTGTCGCTTAATGGAGAAAGCATCGGCCTCCGGAGCCGAAGATAGCAGTTCGATTCTGCTCAAGGGCACAAACGGGCCTATAGGTAAGTGGTATACCGGGTCGTTCGCATCGACCAGTCGCCAGTTCGATTCTGGCTAGGTCCACCTACATCTGAGGACTCTCCTTAATAAGGAGAGTCCTCTGGTAAAGGACGGACCTGGAAAAACTAAACAATTATGTCTTAAACGTGTAGTGTTTATAAAAACCTAACAAAAAGATAATTTTAGACTCAAATTTTTGCTATAATCTTAAAGGAAAAAAATAGTAGTAAAGAACTGATCTTATTTGTCTATCGATTGCGCTGGTAGCTCAGCGGTAGAGCACCACTCTTATAAAGTGGGAGTCGATGGTTCGAATCCATCCCAGCGCACTAATTTTTTGATCTTTTAAAATTAAGTTTTAAAGTTTTATTTATAATAATTTTAAAATTTAATTGTATAATATTCGTTAAAAAACACCAATTAAAAAATAAGATAGCCGTTCGCTTTTTGAGATTTAAACACCTTTAAAATAAGTTTTTAATTTAATTTTTATTGCCAGGGTAGCCAAGGTGGTCACGGCGCGTGTCTGAAAAACATGAGATGGCAGTTCGACTCTGCCCCCTGGCACAATTTTTGCGGTGGTAGTTCAGTGGTAGAACGTCTCCTTGCCAAGGAGAAGGCCGTGGGTTCAAGTCCCATCCACCGCTCAAAATTAAGGTTAAAAGTTCAGGCATTAAAAATAAGACTGAAAGTTTCTTAAGAGATACTCGTGGGTTCACCCCGAGATGAACTCGGGGTAGTCCCGGGCTCATCCCGGGACAAGTCCCATCCACCGCTTAAATTAGTTTAAAAAATGAAAAAAATATATCCTGTCGTTGTCGGCGTTGTTGAGAAAAATAATAAATTTCTTCTAACTAAAAGACAATCACCAAAAAAAGAATGGAATAAATGGCAGTTTCCCGGTGGAGAAGTAGAATTTGGTGAAAGTCTTCATCAAGCGTTAAAAAGAGAAATGAAAGAGGAAATCGGCTGTGAAATAAAAATTATAGAAAAACAGCCAAAAATCTTTGAAATTTTTCGTCTGTCTGATAATTTTCATGCTATTTTTTTTGTTTATTTATGTCAATTAACCGATAGTAATTGTAAGATAAAAATAAATAGAGAAGCTTCTGAATATCGTTGGTTAAGCTTAAAAGAAATTTATACTCTTGATAGTCTTGAAGGAACAAAAGAGATTACTAGTTGGTTAAATAAAATGGGTTTTAAAAATTAATAAAATTTCCTCAAAAGCTTTTTTATCTGATGGATAGGTTAAAATTTTTTTAACCTCTTCTTCACTTAAAAATTTAGCTTCTGAAACCTCCCAATCATGATTTTTTGGCTCGCCTGATAAATATTCCATTAAAAAATAATAAACGGTTTTTTTTACCAAGTACTCACCAAAACGATACATATATTTAACTTTCACTGGTTTTTCATAAACAATTTTTGCCTTGACCCCACCTTCTTCTTCTACTTCCCTTACTGCTGCTTCTTCCATTTTTTCACCTGATTTAATATCGCCTATTAATCCCTTTGGAAAAACCCAACCTTTATGTTGTGAATGCTGCACCACTAACCACTCAATTTTTAATTTTTGATTTTTGATTTTTGATTTTTTATACACTATTCCCCCCGCTGAAACTTCATTTTTGACTTTAAATTTCTTTTCACCCATATAGTTTTATTTAATTTTATAAACTTTACAAACTTTCTGACTTTAGAACTTTTTAACTTTTATTGTCTTTTGTTATCTTTTTGAGATTTGAATTTTGAATTTTTAATTGTAATTTTTAATTTTTGATTTTTATTTTTTAATTTTTTTATAGTATTGTCCTCCCATCTCATAATGAAAGATTGGCTTTTTAATCGGCCCAAAAAATTGCTGATAAAGAATTGCTTTGACTGATTTAAACAAGCTTTTAATTATTCCCTCTTTATCAAATCTTCTTGTTGAAACATACAAAATTGGTTTTTTAAAAACAGCAAATTTTCCTCCATTTTTAACCAATCTTTGAGTAATATCAAAATCCTCGCCAAAAATTATTTCCTCATCAAATCCCTTTACTTTTAAAAACCTATCTTTTTTAATTATCATGCAAGGCCCATTCATTGCCGGCTTAAATTTAACAGAAAAACTCAAGGCTAAATTCATTAAACCAAAAATAATTTTTCCCTTAATACTTTTTTTTGAACGATTCCAGACCGTCAAAAGATCAAGATTATAATTATTTATGTATTGGTTTATTGTTTCCAAAAAATCGTCATCGCCAATTTCCACATCGGCGTCAAAAAAAATTAAAAAATCTCCTCTTGATTTTTTTGCTCCAAAATTTCTGGCTTGGGAAACATTATTAAATTTTTTCTGATAAAAAAATAAATTTAATTTTCTGGAGAAACTTAAAGCAGTTTTTTTAGTATTATCTTTGGATAAACTGTCACAAATAATTACTTCATAATTTTTGTAGTTTTGCTTTTTTATCGATTGCAAAAGTACCGATAAGTTTTCTTCTTCATTTAAAGTAGGAATAATAATGGAAAAAAAATGATTTTTCATGACTAAATAACCAAATTTTACCAAAAAAATAAGGTAAAATATAAATAAGAAATGGCGCGTTGGCGAAGAGGTAACGCAGCTGTCTGTCCTGCAAAGCAGGATCTCGCTCTGCGAGACAAAACAGCTATGCGTTAAAATTTATAATGGCGAGTATGTATTATGTTTATCTATTAAAAAGCTCTAAGAATAAAGATGTTTATGTTGGTTATACTGAAAATTTAAAGCAAAGATTTATACAACATAATCAAGGCAGGGTAAAATCAACTAAAGCAAACAAGCCATGGATTTTGGTTTACTATGAGGCATATAAAAACAAAAAAGATGCCACCAGAAGAGAAAAACAACTTAAAAAGCATAGGGTGAAAAATGAAGTTTTATCAAGAGTAAGGGAAAGTTTAAAAATTTAATGGCGCGTTGGCGAAGAGGTAACGCAGCTGTCTGCAAAACAGCTATGCGCCGGTTCAAGTCCGGCACGCGCCTCAGAATAAGTTTAATTTGTTAAAGAGGTAATTACGCTGTCTGTCCTGCAAAGCAGGATCTCGCTCTGCGAGACAAAACAGCTATGCGCCGGTTCAAGTCCGGCACGCGCCTCAGAATAAGTTTAATTTGTTAAAGAGGTAATTA
>JBNAVI010000016.1:0-7591 GCA_049700175.1 Microgenomates group bacterium
AAATATTCGGCTTTTACCGGCAGTTTTAAAGTCAAATATGATGATAAATCTTTATTTTTTTCTAATCTTTTCATAGATTGGTGTTTTTATTAAGAGCGATTAATTTTGGACCAATCTTATAAACATCCCCGGCTCCCAATGTTAATATGATATCATTATTTTTAATCTCGCCAGCCAAAGCCATCAACAGCTTTTCTTCTTTTAAAAAATAATCCATTTTTTTTGGGTTCAATTTTACTAAATCTTGAGAAGTGATGTCAAAATCAGATGGATTTTCTCGGGCTGAGGGAAAGATAGGTAAAAGATAAATTTTGTCAGCAATATTTAATGCTTTGATAAAATCATTCAGCAATGATTTGGTTCGGGAAAAAGTATGAGGCTGAAAAATAACTATTATTCTCTGGTTGGGAAATATTTCTTTTACCGTATTTAAAACCGCTTCAATTTCTTTTGGGTGATGAGCATAATCGTCAAAAAGGATAAAATCTTTCTGATAAACCAACTCAAATCTCCGTTTTGCTCCTTTGAAATTAGTAATTGCCTTTTTAATTTTTTCAACCGAGAAACCAAGATTTACCAACAAAATAATAACCGCACTAGCATTTAAAATGTTATGAACCCCATATAAAGAAATATTAAAATTACCCAATTTATTGATTTTAAAAAAACTCCCCCTTTTATTAATCGACCAATCGATAATCTGATAATCAGCTGTCTTGCTTAAACCATAAGTAATAACCTTTTTTGCTCTTTGAGTCGGTAAAAACTTTTTTATCGACAGATTATCAATATTTAAAATTAATTGTCGATGATCAAAAAAGCTAAAAAAAGCCTCCTCCACCTCCTTTAAATTTTTATAAACATCAGGATGATCATAATCAATATTGGTGCAAATTATCCAATCGGGACTCAGGAAGCTAAATTTAATTCTCTTATCAAATGGCGGGTTAACCCCATATTCATCAGCCTCAACCACAAAATATTTTGATTTTTTGCTAAAATCACCTCCGACAAAATTATTAAAAAATGGCGCTCCAACTAAATAAGAAACCTCCCCAACTATTTTTTTTAAAGCATAAGCAGTTAAGGCAGTGGTGGTGGTTTTCCCGTGACAACCACAGATGGCAATTTTTGTTGAAAATGGACTCATTATCAAATTAATTAACTCTGGTTGAGATAATATTTTAATATGCCTTTCTTCAGCTAATTGGTAAAGCTTATGATTTCTTCCTCCATGAGCGGCTGAGTAAATAAATAAATCCGTGTTTTTGGGTAGAATTAAATTTGAAGACCATTTTATATTGTGCTCCTTTAAAACTCTATCCGTAATAAATTCTTCATCAGTATCATAACCGGTTACATTTTTGCCAATTTTTTTTAGTATCACGGCCAAATTAGCCATGGCCACCCCTTTTATTCCTAAGAAAAAAATATTTTTATAATCATTAATAAGATTTTTCATATTTATTCATTTTTCATTATGAAACTTAACATCTCACCATAATCCTGTTTTTTATCTCGCCGAAATGAAAAAAATCTTTTTTTATCGCAACTAGTACAAAATGGAAAATAATCAATATTTTCTTTTCTAATCCCTAAATCAATTAAAAATAAATAATTTAATAAAGGTAAATTCAAATACCAACCATTTTTCCATAAAAAAATTTTTTCCGAATATCCATCAAACTCTGTTTTAAATTGCCAGAAACGATCTTCATCAATTTTATAACAACATTGACCAATTGAAGGACCAAAGGCAATTATAATTTTGCCTTTTTCGGCCCCCAAGTCTTGCATTTTTTCAATCAATTTTTGAGAAATTTTTTTTATTGTTCCTCGCCAACCATTATGAGAAATACCAATTATCCCCTTTTTTTTCTCTACATAAATAATTGGTAAACAATCAGCGGTTCTTATTGTTAAAACAACACTTCTTAACTGAGTCACCAACCCATCAGTATCTTCAATCTTCAATATTTCCGTATTTAAATTTTGTTCAGTTATTATAGCGACATTTGATGAATGAATCTGTTCGCCAATAATAATATGTCGGTAATTAATTTTTTCTTTTTTTAAAAAATTCAATATTGTATTCACTTTTCTTCCATCACCTAAATTTTTGCTCCCAAACCCACTTAAAAAAACACCATCATTAATTAATGTTGAAAAAAAAATATTCTTCTCTTCATTAAAAACAATCATAGTTATTTTTTTTTAAACTTTTTTTTACTGCGGTAAACTCATCCCATGGATATTCTATTTTCCCCCGACAAAGACTTTTTTCATGGCTTTTTCCTGTTAACAATACCACATCATTTTTTTGAACAATTTTAATAGCTAAATCAATTGCCTCCTGCCTATTAATTACTATTGTATAATTTTTTTTATCATTTTCTTTTAACTCATCAGGTTTTTTAAAACTAAAACCTTTTTTTTCGATTCCTTTTTTTATTTGATTAAAAATAATATTTATATCCTCAGTCCGGTAATCTTCTTCTGTTAAAATTATTACATCAGAAAACCGGGCACTAATTTCACCCATTTTTTCCCTTTTGCTAAAATCTCTTTTTCCTGCACAACCAAATAGATGAATTAATCGCCCATTTTTTAATAAATATTTTCTTTTAACTTCAGGTAAAAGATTTAAAAAGGCATTGGGCGTATGGGCAAAATCAATTATCACTTTAAATTCCTTATTATAAACTAGCGCTAATCTTCCCTTTGGTAATTGAAAGGTTTTCATCGCTTTTATAATTTGTCCCTCAGAAATATTTAGTAATTTACAAACAAAATATGAAGCCGAGTAATTTAAAATATTGTATCCTTCTAAATTTGGAAAGTCCTTTCGAATCTTTGGCTCAACCGTAAAGTAATCTAGACTTTTTTCGCTTATTTTTTCATCAAGAAGTTTAAAATAATTATCTTTTTTATTCACGATGCCAATTTTTGCCATTTTAATTAACTTTTCTTTTGCCTTTACGTAATTTTCATAAGTTATATGGTAATCTAAATGTTCGTGGGTAATGTTGGTGATTAATCCTATATCAAACTTGACTCCCCAAACACGATTTTGATCAAGACCATGAGACGTAGTTTCAAGAATAAAAAATTCATCTTTATTTTTTACTGCCTGAAAAATTAATTTTTGGATTAAAAAAGATGAGGGGGTGGTCACGTGCAATCCAGTATCATATACCTTCGCGCCAATTTTTGCGTAGACAGTGGAGATCATCGAAACTTTCCTGCCAGCGGTCTTTAAAATATGATAAATCAAATGCGTGGTTGTTGTTTTTCCGTCTGTTCCTGTCACTCCGATTACCTTTATTTTTTTTGAAGGAAAACCATAAATTAAATTGGCCAAAAAAGCTTCCAAAAGATGAAAAGAATTCTTTATTTTTCTAATGATTTTTTTTATATAAAGGATTTTCATTTTGCTACTTTAGCTTTTGAACTTCAGTCTGGTGTTATACCATAGTATACTATAAGATCTTTAGCGACCTCAAAGAAAATCGGACCAGCAGTCTCTGACCCCCAAAAAGAAGTGGTTGGTTCCTTTAAGGTAACTAAAACAATAAATTGTGGTTTTTCCACTGGAAAAAAACCAATAAATGAAGCATTGGTTTTTGAAGGATCATAACGACCTTGAATTGGAATCTGAGCAGTTCCGGTTTTTCCACCAAAAGAATAACCTTTTGGTTTAGCCCATTTAACTTCGGCATTCTCAATACTTGACTGAAGCATTTTTTTCATTATTAAAGAAGTCTTCTGGGAAATAACCTGGCGCACTTTTGTTGGCTCAATTATTTTTTCTTCTTTATCACTTACAATCTTTCTGACAACAAAAGGCCTCATTAAATTGCCATCATTAATTAATGTATTAAAGGCGTTAATCATCTGAATAGAAGTGACAGCAATCCCCTGACCAAAAGTTATTGTAGCATAATCTATGGGATATAATTCCTTTTCTGATTTTATAACGCCAGCCACCTCACCTTGTAGATCGATTCCAGTTAACTGCCCAAAACCAAATTTTTTTAAATATTTTAATAAATTTTTTTTACCTAATTTCTCTCCAACATAAACCATGCCAACATTAGATGACTTTTCAAGAATTCTTGTCATAGTTATTTTTCCTTCATATTTATTATTCCACGTTCTGATTTGATAATTACCAATAGTTATCGGTCCTGTTTCATTATAAAAATCATCAGGGCTAATTTTTTTTTCTTCTATGGCAGCCGCCATTATTAACGGCTTGAAAATTGAGCCTGGTTCAAATAGATTTGATATGGCCGGGTTTTTAAAAAATTCTTCGTTAAAAAAATAATATCTTTCTGGATCAAAATCTGGTAAACAAACCAGTGCTAGAATGGCCATTGTTTGCGGTTTAGCAATAATTACGCAACCTCCTTTAGCCTGATATCGCTCAACTCCTAATAATAACCTTTTTTTGGCAATTTCTTGCACTGATTTATCAATATTAAGAATTAAGCTGGAGCCACTTTCCGATTCAATCTTTTCCTGCAAACCAATCATTATCGGCCTACCTAATAAATCTTTTTCACTTTTTAAAAAACCGGGTAGTCCGGCTAGCTCTTTATTATAATATCCCTCAAGTCCAAAATACCCAACATCCTCGCCTTTTTCATTTTTGCCCAAAAAACCCAAAATGTGAGCTGACAATGATGCTTCTGGATAATATCTTTTTAACCTGTATTCAAATCCCACCCCTTTTAATTTATTCTCCACAATCTGATTTTTTTTTATCTCATCAACCAAAGTCATTGGTATCCAATACTTTCCTTTTTCAATCTTGGCTTCAATTGAAGAAGGATCGACATTTAATATCTGACTTAATTTTAAAACCAACTGATCTTTATTTTCAATTTTGGGTTTTTCCAAATATAAAAAATAACTATTTTGATTTAAAACAAGCGGTTTTTTATTTTGGTCATAAATCTTACCCCGTTCTGGCTGGATTTTATTAATTTGAAGATAATTCTCTTTTTCAGTTTTTTGATTTTTAATCTGAATTATAAAAAGACGACTAATAATTAAAACATAAACCGCAAAGAAGATTATTGCCAATATTTTTAATCTAAACATAAAAACAGTTAATTTTTGAAAGCATATTTTAAATTATCCAAAGGAATAACCTCGGCCGTTTTATTAAATCCTAAGGCGGAGGCAGAAGAAGCAGCAAATTGAAATGAATCAATTTTTGAAATTTCTTCTTCTAATTTTAGATTCTCTTCATGAAGTTTTTTAATTTGAAAATCAAACTTTTTTATTTCCTCTGATAATTTTATTGTAGCAATAAAAAAATAAACGCGAAAAATTATTAAAATTAAAACCGAAATAAGAACTATATTTTTAACCTTCATTTTAAAACCCTTGCCTTATCCTAACTTCTAAATTAAAAATTTGAGACTTGGGTAATCACTCTCAATAATGCACTGCGTTCAAATTTATTTCCTGTTTTACTTTTTATTGCTTTTTTATTTAATAACTTTAAACTCTTTTCCTTAATAAAATTTTTGATCACGCGGTCTTCTACCGAATGAAAACTAATTATCAAAATTCTTCCTTCTGGTTTTAATATTGACAATGTTGCCTCTAAAGCTTTTTTTAAATTCTCCAATTCATCGTTAACCGCTATTCTTAGAGCCTGGAATACCCTGGCGTAAACTTTTTCTTTGGCGCCGGTGACTTTGTTAATTATTTCAATCAAATCTTTAACTTTTTCTATTCTTCTTATCTTACGGGAGCTAATAATAGCTTCCACAAGGCGTAAAGAATCGACCTCTTCAGAATATTTTGCCAAAATTTCATATAATTGATCTTTATTTAAACTATTAATTAAATCTGCCGCTTTAACCTTTAAACTCAAATTCAATCGCATATCTAAAGGATCGTCTAATTGTTTATGGGAAAAACCCCGACCGCTACTTGCCAATTGATTCATTGATAACCCAAGATCAAATAAGATTCCGTTTACCGGAAAAAAATTATTTTTTTTGGCAATATCTTTAATCCGGCAAAAATTATCATTAATTAGTTTTAAGGTGCCGCTTTTTATATATGATTCAAACTTTGTTTTTGCTTTTTTATATTGCTTTTCATCCCATTCTATTCCCAAAACCTTCCCTTTTCTTTTTAAAATCTCAATACTGTGTCCTCCTTCCCCAAAAGTAGCATCAATAAAAAGGCCATTGTTGATTTCCCCTAAATTTTTAATTACCTCCGGTAAAAGTACTGGCTTGTGCATATTTCCCCCATTCTTTTGGATCCCAAATTTCAAAATGATCACCAACTCCGATAATTACTGCCTCATCTTTCAACTTAGCATGAGTTAATAAATTTTTAGGAATAACAAACCGTCCCTGTTCGTCAATTTTTAAATAAACTACTGATGAAAATAATATTCGTCTTTTTTCAATGTTTTCCCGCGATAGAAGTGAAACATTTAATAACTCTTTGGCTTTACTTTCCCATTCATCTTTATCAAAACCAGATAAACAAAAATCAAATCCTTTTGTTAAAATAAAAGTATCACCCTTTAAAAGTTCACGAATTTTT
Source organism: Microgenomates group bacterium (assembly GCA_049700175.1). Taxonomy (GTDB): domain Bacteria; phylum Patescibacteriota; class Microgenomatia; order UBA1406; family GWC2-37-13; genus JBNAVI01. Next base: position 6,580 of record JBNAVI010000016.1, read on the forward strand.
TTTGGCAAAACCAACCGGCCCGGGGCGGTAAAGGAAAGGAAATATTCACCATAAAACACCATATAAAACCATTAAACACCATTAACGGCGGTTTTGTCAAGGGGAAAACTAAGGCTATGAATATTTTTTTAAATCAGACAAAAAAATTAATTCTTAGTAAACAGGGAAGTATATTCTCTTCAGCCATATTAATTGCCGGAATGATTGTTTTTTCAAGATTGTTTGGTTTTTTAAGATTTCGAATATTGGCAACATATTTTTCAAAAGAGCAATTAGATATTTTTTTTGCCTCCTTCAGAATTCCCGATTTAGTATTTGAGCTTCTTATCACAGGCAGCTTGAGTTCTGCCTTTATTCCTTTAATAATTAAATATCAAAAAGATAAGAATAAATTTAACTTCAATATCTCCTCAATTATTAATTTGGTTTTATTAACAATGTTTTTGCTCATTTTTATATTAATTATTCTCAGTGATAAAATAATTCCTTTAGTTACTTTGGGTTATTCACAAGAAAAAATCAACCAAATAGTTTTTTTTTCAAAAATCTTATTAATAGGCCAACTACCTCTTCTGATTGCCGGAAATTTGCTAATTGGATTAGCCCAAGCATATAAATTTTTTATCCTAACCAGTTTTGCTCCGATCTTATATAATATTTTTATTATTCTTTGTACAATCTTTCTTGCCTCTAATTTTCAATTGTTGGCTCCAATAATTGGTGTCCTCTTAGGTGCTTTTTTTTTCTTTTTTAGTCAATTCCCTGTTCTTTTTCGAATCGAGTTTAAGTATTTACCTGTCCTTCAAATCAATAATGCGGTAAAAGATTTTATAAAAGTAATTATCCCCAGATTGTTAACTGTTTTAACTGCTCAAATTGATGCCACCATCGATCTAACCTTAACCACATTTCTAGGAAGCGGTAGTTATACTATTTTTTATTTTGCTCAACATTTACAGCTTTTACCCGTTTCGGTGATTGGCATGGCTTTTGGTCAAGCTTCTCTCCCTTA
>JBNAVI010000017.1:0-7581 GCA_049700175.1 Microgenomates group bacterium
AAATTCTGTTATAATTATTTTTTAATGGAACTACCAACAAAAAAAATTGCTGATGCTTTTATTAACTTTCTTAAAAAGAAAAAGAGAGGAAAGAAAAATCTTACTTTAGCGGTCGTTTTAATCAAACCCACGGCAAAACAAGTTTATTTTGTCAATCTTCAGAAAAAATTGGCTAAAAAAATTGGTCTTAGGCTAAAGGTGTGTCATCTCAGTGAAAGAATTGCCTTTCAAAAGCTTATTGTTTATTTAAAGGAATTAAGTAATAATAAACAGATTAAAGGTGTTACCATCCCTTTTCCTTTGCCAGCTCGGCTAATGACAGAAAGTTTATTTGACTACATTCCTCCGGAAAAAGAGATTGAGGGGCATCATCGAAAATCACCTTTTTTACCACCGATAGGCTTGGCGATTTTAACAATTTTAAAATATGTTTTTATCAATCAAAAAATAAATAAAAAGCTTTTTATAAATCTTAAGGTTGATGCTCAAATTTTTAAAAAAGCCTTTCATAATAAAAAAGTTGTTCTTATCGGTAAAGGATCAACTGCCGGCAAAATGATTTCCCAAACATTAACTAAAGCAAAAATAAACTTTCTTAATATTCATTCAAAAACTCCCAATCCGGAAAAATATTATAAAGAAGCTGATGTAATAATCAGTGCTGTTGGAAAAAAAGTAATTCTTCCGGAATATTTAAGGTCAAACGCTGTCTTAATTAATGTTGGTCTTAACTTTGAAAATAAAAAAATAACCGGTGATTATGAAATCGATGAGATTAAAAATCTTGCCTCATATTACACACCGATAACCAATGGAGTTGATTTACTAAATACTTTATATTTATTTAAAAACCTGGTTGATTCTTCCACTAAATAGATTAAAATGATAATTATTACCGGCCAAACAGGAACAGGAAAAACTAAATTAGCTATTGTATATTCCCAAAAATATAATGGGGAAATTATAAATTGTGATTCCCGTCAAGTTTATCAGTATTTAGATATTATTACCGGAAAAGACATCCCTCCTGATAGTCAAAATAAATTTCAGATAGTCAAAAAATTAGAAAATTTAGTTATTGGTTTTTATCCAATTAATCAAACAAAAATTTGGTTATATGATATTGTTAACCCAAAAATAAATTTTTCCTCATATGAGTGGGTTAAGTGTGCTTCTTTTGTAATTAATCAAATCTTTGAGCAAAAAAAAACACCAATTATCGTTGGTGGTACTTACTTTTATTTAAAACATTTACTATATGGTTTTGAGACGGAAAATATTCCCCCCAACTCGGATCTACGCCAAAATTTAACTAAGAAAAGTGTTTTTCAGTTGCAAAAAATATTAGAAAACTTAAATAAAACAGCATTTAATAATCTTAACCAAAGTGATAAAAATAACCCTCACCGTTTAATAAGAAAAATTGAGATTGAATTATGGAAAAAAAAGAACAAACAAACAATGGTCAAGTTAACGCGAGCTCCAATCAAATTTCAAAAATTTATTGGTTTACGTTTCAAAGATAAGGAAAATTTAAAAAAAGCCATTACCGAAAGAGTCAATCAACGATTAAAAAAAGGGGCAATTGATGAAGTGAAAAGATTAATCAAAATGGGTTTTACTGAAAAGGATCCGGGTTTAAATACTATTGGTTATAAAGAAATTTTTTCTTATGTTAAAGGTAAAATTAATTATGAGGAGGCGATTAAAAAATGGGTCCAAAGTGAAATTAAATATACAAAACGCCAGTTAACTTTTATGAAAAAAGATAAAAATATTAAGTGGATAGAAGTGTAAAAAAAATTAAAAGTTAAAAGTCAAAAATTAAAAGTTACAATTAAAAATTAAATACTAGAAATGACACTTTACCTCATCCCTGACTTGATTAGGGATCCATAATCACTGGGATTCCTGCTTTCGCGGGAATGACATGAAGTCACTTTATAGACTTTTTAACTTTTCCACTTACCTTTGCCCGTTTATACGTTTATTCGCATATTCGTAAATTCGCATTCATTCGCATTTATTCGTATCATTGTTTTATTCGTATCAATTTTTATCTAATTTCAGCTGATTTTAACTTTACAAACTTGGTGAAATTTTTATCTTAAGATTTTTTGATCAATTTTATTTTCTAAATAACTTAATAAAAGCCTCTTTGGGAATTGCCACCTTGCCAACCATCTTCATTCTTTTCTTACCTTCTTTTTGCCTTTCAAGTAATTTTTTCTTCCTTCCAATATCGCCGGTACCTAAAACTTTACCTGATTTAACTAAAACATTTTTTCTAATTGGGGAAATTTTTGCCGCGGCAATAATTTTACTATTAAATCTTGCCTGAATTTTTACTTCAAATTGTTGTTTAGGAATTAAATCTTTCAGTCTGTTTACTAAAAAAACCGCCCTTTGGTAAGATTTTTCTTCAGTAACAATTTCAGTAAATTCCTCAATCAAGCTACCATTTAAAAGCAGCTCTAATCTTCCTGCTTTCACATATTCGTATTCTAAAAATTCCCAATCAAGTGAGGCATATCCGGAAGATACACTTTTTAAGTTGTCAAAAAAATCAGTAATTAACTCAGAAAGAGGAATTTGATAGACTAATTGTAAAATTGGTTCTTTTTCTTTGCCAATTGTATCCATGTGTATAAGAATAGCTCGGTATTTTTGGGCTAACTGAATAATTTTAGATAAATAATCTTTAGGAGTTAAAATCATAACTTTAGCGATAGGTTCATAAAACTGATTATTTTTAATTTGGTACTCAATCTGAGGGGGGGTAAGAACTAAACTTAAATTAAACTCTCTTTCTAACCGCTCTTTAATAATTTCTGCGTGTAAAAGTCCTAAAAAACCAACCCGAAATCCCGCTCCAAAAGCATTGCTATTAACCGGCGAATATTCAATAGATGAATCATTTAAAGCTAATTGATCAAGGGATTTTTTAAGATTTTCAAAATCATTAGTGTCGGTGGGAAAAATACTAGCAAAAACCATTGGTTTTACTTTTTTATAACCAGGTAGTGGAGAGGTTGGAGAATCTTCTGCCACGATTGTATCACCAACTTTTACTTGATGAATATCTTTTAAGTTGGTAACAATATAGCCAATCTCCCCTGCATTAATTTTTTCAGCCTCAGATAAATCGGGGGTAAAATATCCAACTTCACCAACTCTAAAACTGACCTGGCGATGAAATAATTTTAAACGATCATCCTTTTTGATCCTTCCTGAAAACAATCTAATAAACGCAATCACTCCACGATGGGGATCATAATAAGAATCAAAAATTAGCCCCTTAATCTCAGAATTTTTTTCATCAATTTTAGGTGGAGGAATTTTTTTTATTACTGCCTGCAACAGTTCTAAAACTCCTTCTCCTGTTTTAGCGGAAATCAGATAAATCTCTTTCGTATCAATACCTAAAAAATCCTTTATCTGATTTTTAACCATTTCAATTTTTGCTGTTGGTAAATCAATTTTATTGATGGCCGGAATAATTACCAAATTTTTTTCTAATGCCTTATATAAATTAGCTAATGTTTGTGCTTGAATACCTTGGGTAGCGTCAATTAATAAAATAACTCCTTCAACACATGATAAAGTTCTGTCAACCTCATATGAAAAATCAACATGGCCTGGCGTATCAATCAGGTTAAGAATATAACTTTTACTAATCAAATTGTCCCTGGCTGATTTTTCATTTTTATAAATCATCCTAACCGGCGCCAGTTTAATAGTAATCCCTCGTTCTCTGGAAATAGGATTACGATCTAAAAATTGTTCTTCATGTTCTCCTTTTCTTATTAACCCAGTGATTTCCAAAAATCTATCTGCCAAGGTACTTTTTCCATGGTCAACATGAGCAATAATCGCAAAATTACGAATTTCCATGTTTATTTAACCTCAGAATAAAACCTTAAGGTAGTAATTTTACCTTTCACTCGCCAATAATCTCCATGAAGAATAATAGCATCCTGAAAATTTCCATTAATTTTTTTCTTAAAATAAAATATAGCTTTTTTAATCGAATCAAGTGTTATTTCTCTGCCTTTACCCTCCGAATAAACTAAAGGGTAAACTCCGTAGTTAATAGTTAAACTCCTAGCGATTTTTTTATTGGGAACAACAGCAATTATTGGAATAAATGGCCGATAGGTTGAAATTCGACGAGCAGTTCTACCGGTTTCTGTAAAGACAATAATTAATTCAATTTTTGAATCTAATTCGGTTTGTTTTTTAATATATTCAACTACTGTTTTGGCAAAAATTTCTTCCTTTCCTTCTGAATGAAAAATAGTTAAATTAGAATCATAATCGAACTTTTTTTCATTAAATAAAATTATTTTTTTCATTGTTTCCACCGCCTCAATTGGATACTGACCACTAGCTGATTCTGCCGAAAGCATCAGGGCATCTGATTTGTCATAACAAGCATTGGCTACATCAGAAATTTCTGCTCTGGTTGGCAATCGAGAGGTTGTCATTGTTTGAAGCATTTGAGTAGCGGTTATAACAAATTTATTATTGGCTCTAGCCTTGTTAATTATTAATTTTTGATAATATGGAACTTGTTCCATAGGTAATTCAACCGCTAAATCTCCTCTTGCTACCATCACACCATCGCTTTCTAAGATTATTTTGTCGATATTTTTAACCGCCTCAGCTGTTTCAATCTTTGCAATTATTTTCGCGTTCAAATTATGTTTTTTCATTTCTTTTTTTAGCAATAAAATATCTTCAGGTTTTCTAACAAATGATAAAGCAATAAAATCTACTTCGTTTTGAGCCGCCGTTTTGATTCCTTCTAAATCTCTATTAGTTAAAGATTTAAATGGTAGAGAAACATTTGATATATTAAAATTTTTCTTATTTTTAATGATTCCATCCTGTTTAGATTTAAGATAAAATTGGTTGCCTTTTTTAACAACTTCAAATTCATAATAACCATCTTCTATTAGAACTTTTTCACCTCCTTGTAATTTATTAATTAATTGTGAATAAGTAATTGAGATCCCTATTTCATTTTTTTCAAAAATTATATCACCAAATGGATAAAGCTTGCCCTTTTCTACTACTAATTCTTCATATGGTAATTTCACTCTAATTTCTGGTCCCTGAAGATCAAGTAGAATTCCAATACTATATCCAAGTTTTTTGGCAACACGATTAACCCTTTTTATTCGCTCTTCGTGCCACTCAATATCAGCATGTTTAAAATTAAACCGAAAAACATCAACACCAGCTAGAATCATTTTTTTAATTTTTGATTCTGAATCACAAGCCGGTCCAAGAGTGGCGATAATTTTTGTCGATTTCAAATTTTCGCTTAACATAAATAAAATAGCATTATATCAAATTAAACTATATCAGCAAAATATTTTTCTAATCTATTAAAAACTACTTTAGCCAATAAAAAAATCAACAGTGAGATTATTAAAGCAATAAAAATACTCGACCATTTAAAAAAATTTCCTCCTAATAACACCTGCCGATAGGCGTTAATAAATACCGACATGGGATTTAATTGAAAAATTATCCTGTATTTTGGCGGAAAAAATTCCACCGCATAAATTATCGGAGTTAAATAAAACCATAAAGAAACAAATAAATTAAAAAGATACTGAATATCTCGATAATACAAATTTAAGGCTGATAAAATTAATCCTAAAGAATAAACAAACAGAAATTGAATTAAAAAAATTGGAATAAATAACAAAACAAAAAATTGTATTTTAACTTTAAAAAAAACCATCATTAAAAGAAAAATTAAAAAAGACAAAAAGAAGTCAAATGTTTTTGCCAATAAAGTAGCAATAACTAAAATTTCTCTTGGAAAATAAACCTTTTTAATCAAGGATGCATCACTGATAAAAACAGTCATTGATGAGGTAATACTATTTACCATAAAAAGCCATGGTAGAAGCCCAGCATACACAAATAGAGGATATGGAACACCTAAGTTGCCAAATTTCATAATTTTGGAAAAAACAAAACTCATAATTAACATTTGAAAAAATGGGTTTAGAACAATCCAAAAAAAACCCAAAAATGATTGTTTATAACGGGCCTTAATTTCTCTTAAGGTTAATTTTTTAATCAATGACCAGTAATTCATAGAATAAATTTAAAATTTCGATGAGGACACTCCTCATTGAGGAGAGTCCTCTTAACTTTCTAGCTTCCGATTACAACCAAAATTATCTTTTTTTCATCAAATATTTTTTTACCCCTTCCTTTACATTTCCATCATACATAATTATTCCGTTATCTAACCAAATTACTCTTTGGCAAAATTTTTCAACTGTGGGCATATTGTGGGAAACAAATATAATTGTTACTTTTTGTTTTTTAAATTCCTCCATTTTTTTTAAACATTTCTCCTGAAATAAAATATCACCAACAGCTAAAATTTCATCAACTAAAAGAATTTCTGGCTGAGAAAATATTGCCACTGAAAATGCTAATCGCATAAACATTCCTGAAGAATAATATTTAACCGGAGTATAAATAAACTTCATGGGAATTTCAGAAAAATCAACTATTTCCAAAAATTTTTTCACTAAATAATCTTCTTTCATCCCTAAAATTACCCCATTTAAAAAAATATTTTCTTTACCGGTTAATTCTGGATGAAAACCCGCTCCTAATTCTATTAATGGAATTACCCGGCCATTAACCCTTATTTCCCCTGAGGTTGGATAAGATACTTTTGCCATTAATTTTAAAAGGGTTGACTTGCCAGCGCCGTTTTTGCCAATTATTCCTACCGTTTCTCCTTTTTTAATCTTGAGAGAAATTTTATCTAACGCTTTAATTTTCTCGATTGTTTTTTTCCTTTTGAAAAAGGCATCAATAAATTCTTTTAAAGTTTTTTGATAAAGAAGCGGGTATTCTTTAACGACATTTTTAAACTCAACGGCAACTTCCTTTTGGGTATTCATGAAAATTATTTTATCACTTCTTGCAATTATTTTAAGGGCTACAAAAATTATTATGTTTAGGTATTAATTTTTTCCACGATTTTTTTGAAAATGGTGGGTTTTTCCACGGCAATCTTTGCTAAAATTTTTCTATCCAATTGAACTTTTTTCTCTTTTAATTTTTTAATGAATTGCGAATATTTCAATCCTAAATTTCTTAAAGCAGCATTCAGACGAATAATCCATAAACGACGAAAATCTCTTTTTTTTCTTTTTCTACCGGCAAAGGCATATTCACCGGCATGCAAAACCGCCTCCATTGCTTTTTTAAATTGCTTATGGCGGGTCATCCGGTAACCCTTAGCCATTTTCAAAATTTTCCGGTGTTTTTTTTGTTCTAAAGATTTAATTCTTACCATATTTTATTTTAGACTCAGCATTTTTTTAACTTTTTTGGCAAATGTTTTAGTTAAAGCTTTTAATTTTTTCTTTCGTCTTAACCACTTTTTATTTTTTTTGGAAATTAAGTGTCTAAAGCCCTGCTGTCGATATAATACTTTGCCCTTTTTGGTCACTTTAAATCTCTTAATTGCAGATTTTTTTGTTTTTTGCTTTTTTTTTGCCATAAATAAAAATTATAATATAAAATTTTATTTTT
>JBNAVI010000018.1:0-7529 GCA_049700175.1 Microgenomates group bacterium
TTCACAATCTGTGAATTGGGGATATAGATTAAATTACCTTCTTTATCTTTTAAAACCGTTAGCCTCATGGTTAATTTATAAACTTCTCCTTTAAAATTGCCAATTTTTACATAGTCACCGACATTAAATTGATCTTCAATTAATATAAAAAAGCCACTGATTAAATCTTTAATTAATGTTTGGCTACCAAAAGAAATTGCCAGTCCTAAAACACCAGCACCGGTTAAAATTGGGGTAATATTAACACCAAATTGGGAAAGAATCATTAATAAAGCAATAAAAAGTAAAACTGCATCAACAATATTTTTTAAAAATCCCCTTATGGTTTTTGTTTTTGCCAACATTCGCTCATGAGAAATTCTTTTTTTGATTCCTCCAAAAAGTCGGTCAATGGCTTTTTTTATAATATTGGAAACAATAATATAGCCAATAAAAATTAAAGCGGCTAATACCAATTGATTGGAAATTAAACCCTTAAGCATAAAAAAATTATATCACAAGAGTTAATTATTACTTATGAACAAATTCCTCACCTCAGAGGTGCGATAAATATGTCGCCTTAGGATAATAAGTAGTTTGCTACAGAGAAAAGAGGAAAAGGTATTGGTTTTAAGTTTAACTTATTTTTTTAATTTGTTAAAATTTTTTATTGTTTAAAAAATAAATTTTAATGGATAAACTCGTTTTATTAAATAAAAGAATTATCGATTTTAATAATAAATCAAAATATTCATCTGGGAAATATGTCCTGTACTGGGTACAGAGTGGTCTTCGAATTAACTTTAATTTTTCTTTAAATTTCGCAATAAATCAAGCAAATAGACTCAATCAGCCTTTATTGGTTTATTTTGCTTTAAAAGAAAATAATCTGCCTACTCTGCGCCAATATGAATTTTTAAAGCAAGGTTTGATAAATTTTAAGATGAATTTAGAGAGGATTGGGGTTAATTTTTTTGTTGAAAAAATAAATGGTTTTAATCAGTTATTAAATGTAGCTAAAAAAGCCAGTATAGTTGTTTGTGATTTTGGTTATCTTAAAGGACAAAAAAAATTAAGAGATTTTTTAAAACAAAATTTAAATCAGGCATTTTATCAGGTGGAAAATGATACTTGTTTTCCTGAAGCTATTTTATCAAAAAAATACACCTTTGCTTTTCAATTAAGAAGACAAATTTTTGATAAAATTCCTTATCTGATTGACAATTTTCATTTATTTGAAATTAAAAATAAGCAAAAGATTTTTAATCAAAGTATTATTGATATCGAACGAGAATTTTCTCGTCTTAATTTAGATAATAATGTCAGGTTATTAAATTTCAAAGGTGGAGAGGATGAGGGATTAAAAATATTAAAAAGTTTTATCAAGAATAGGCTAAGTTATTATAAAAATTATCATTCTGATCCAGGGAAAGATTTTCAATCCAATCTTTCACCTTACCTTCATTTTGGTTTTATTTCAGCACAAATGATTGTCTGTGAGATATTAAAAAATTTTTCACTTAAAGATGAGAATGTTATTTCATTTTTTAATGAGCTTTTAGTTTGGCGAGAATTAGCAAGAAATTTTGTTTATTTTAATCGCGATTATGATAATTGGAAAAATCTTCCATTATGGGCAATAAAAACTTTAGATAGACATCAAAATGATCAAAGATTTTACAACTATCAATTTCAAGTATTGGAAAAAGGTGAAACAGAAGATAAATTTTGGAATGCAGCTCAAAAAGAATTATTAATAACGGGGAAAATGCATGGATATATGAGAATGTACTGGGCTAAAAAAGTAATAGAATGGGCAAAAAATTGGCGACAGGCTTATCAGTGGCTAGTTTATTTAAACAATAAGTATGAATTAGATGGACGAGATCCAAATGGATACTTGGGAATAGCATGGAGTTTTGGTCAATTTGATCGGCCATGGAAAGAAAGAAATATTTTTGGGATGATTCGTTATATGAGCGCTCAAGGTTTGGAAAGAAAATTTGATATGGAAAGTTATTTAAATAAAATTAAATTTATAAAAAGTGATAAATAATAGTTACAAGATAGATAAATGTTATTCCGTATAAAAAATCCTCAATGGGGATTGTTAATATTTTTACTCCAGTGATGATTTTTTTGTTGTATAAAACAATCTGTCTTCTAGTTAAGTAATAATTAAAAATTAAAGTTAGTACAAAAACTATAATCAAAAAAATTATAAATTTGAAATTAACAATTAATTTAGTTTTCGCAATAAAAAAATCAAAAAAAATTAAAAATAGATAAAATATAAAAAAGGTTTTTATGTATGGCTTATTGTACCTAAGGCAAATATAAAAATAGACAATAAAAATAATAAAAGGAAATAGAAATAAATATTGATTAGTATTGGTTTTTAAAAAAAGTAGATTCAAATAAATAGTTAAACAAGAAAGAGAGACGCTGAAAAAAAATATTATCTCCTCGATCGGTAAATTAAAAATTCTAAAACCTAAGATATATTTTTTGTTAAAGTACCACCATTTATTAGTAACCAAAATATCATGAAGTACAAAAATAAATGAAGATAAAGAGATTGAAATTAATGTTTTTATATTTAAAGCAAAAATTAATTGTGGGTAAAAAAGATAAGCAACAAAAGGAGAAATAAAAATAACTAGATTGAAGATCAAGTATTCTAACTTCATTTATTTCGATTTATAAGATAATTTATAAAGTCTTCTGTTAACTGGTTAAATTCTTCAGGAAATTTGGTTTTTTTAAGATCTGATAAGATTTGTTTTTTGATTTGACTGATTAATTTTTCGATTTTTTTTCTTGAAGTTGATTTCTTATAGTATTCCCTAATTTGCTTTACTTGTGAAATTGTCAAATTTTTTTTTCCAAAAAATTCTTTTAATGGATTATTCCTTAACTCTTCAAAAAGAAAATATCGGATGATTGTTTTTTTATTTTCCCTTATATCTGAACCGATATCTTTGCCAGTTTTATCAGAAAGAAAGCCAATCAGATCATCTGTAATTTGGAAAATAAATCCTAAGTTAGTTAGAATTTTTTCTAATTTTTTGTTTTTCCATAATGGATTGTTTTTTAGCATCAAAGTTGCGATTACTGGTAAATTAAAAGTATAGTAAGCAGTTTTGTTTAGATAGATTCTTTTTATTAATTGTAAGCTTGGTTGCTTTTTTGAATAAGAGTAATAAATATCATCGCTTTGAGCTAATGCTACTTTTATATAGTTTGTTAGTATATAATGAAAAATTTTATTTTTGCTTTCAATATCAGTTTTAATTTTATTAAAAAAATTAAAAGCAATAAAAAAGCCAATATCTCCTAAATTGACAGCAAGAGAATTACTTAAATGAATTGGATCAGTTGAATTATTTTTAACTTTTTCTTCAAAATAAAAATTTATTGTTTTATCGCCTCGTCTTTTTTTATCTTTGTCCATAAAATCATCATGAATTAAAAAATTTGAATGAATGATTTCAAAAAAAGAAGCTAAAAGATAAAGATTTTCGTTGTTAATTTTTGACTTGTCAAATATTTCATTAGTTAAAAAGACTAATGAACCTCTTATAGCCTTGCCACGAAACAAGAAATTTTTGTATAGATTAAAAAATTCCTCTTTGGAGGGGGAATATTTATAAAATACTTGTTTGTATTTATCTAACTCTTTATCAAGGTAGCTAAACAATTTATTTTTATAAAATTCAATTTTTTTTATTAAATACATAAATAAACAAAAAATTTTTAACAATCACCGAGATGATTTCGAAAAAATTTGGTTTTAATTTTTTACCACTAAATATTAACTCAGGATTTTTGGAGATTTTTTTAGCGATAAGATTATAAAGATCACAGGCAATTTTAATAGGTAGCAATTTTTTTTTATTGAATAATTTAAAATCTTTTTTAGCCTGTTCTTGAAGATTTTTGGCTTTTAATAAAAGCTCTTTTATTACTTGATACAATTTCTCTCTATTTTTCTTGTCTAGAAAATTTTTATGATTTAATTGATATTTGTTTAATAGTTCTTCTGGAATATAAATTTTTCCCCTTTGAAAATCTTCGAAAATATCTCGAATATTATTGATTATTTGTAAAGATTGACCTAATTTTTTAGCGCTTTGATAGCTTTTTTTTGGCAGGTCTAATATTTTTGCCATCATTATTCCTATTGTTCCAGCCACTCCATAGGTAAAATCATTAAAATCTTTAATTTTTTTATATTTTTTAATCTTTAGCTCTTTTTCTTGAGTTCTGAAGTAGTCTAGAATTTCTTTTTCTAATTTTTTTTCTTTTACTAAAGCTAAAAAATCATTAACTACTTTTAATTTAGATTTTTTCTTAGCCTTTATTGAATTAAAAAATTCTTTCTTGATAAAATAAAAATTTTTAGTTTTTGGTTTTTTGCTGTCAACTAAATTATCAATTGTTCTAACAAATGAGTATAAAAGAAAGACTTTGTTTTTAATGTTGTTGGGAAAAAAAATTGTTGAATAATAGAATGTCTTTGTGTTTTTTTTAGTTATTTTTTCGTATTGATTGTTCATATTTTTTAACTAAATTGTGAACTATTTGTGATGAAATAAGAACAGGGGGCATGCCAACTCCTGGATTAGTATGTTGTCCAACATAAAAGAGATTTTCAATTTTTGAAGAAAAATTTTTTGGTCTAAACAAAGCCGTTTGAAAAAGAGTATGAGCGATTCCAAAGGCAGAGCCAAAATATGAATTATATTCCTCTAAAAAATTTGTTGCGTGAAAAATTTTTTTTACTACGATTTTATCATTAATATTTTTTATTTTGTTTATTGAGGCAAATTTATTAATTACCTTTTTATAAAAATCTTCAGTTTCCCTATTATCTAAGTAAAAATTTGGAGGCATGGGTACAAGAATCATAACGCTATGGTGATTTTTTGGGGCCATTGATGAGTCAGTTTTTGATGGAACATGATAGTAAAATGATGGATTAGTTGGAATCTCTTTTGTTCGGTAAACATCTCTAAAATGATCTTGCCAATTGTCAGTAAAATACAAATTATGATGTTGGCTAAATTTTAAGTCATCCTTTATACCTAGATAAATAAGGAAGGCTGATGGAGAAAAGGTTTTTTTCTGCCAATAATTTTTGCTGTAGGTTTGATGCGTTTTTGGTAATAAATTGGTTTCAAAAAAAGGATAATCAGCATTGACAATAAAAATATCGGCATAATATTGTTTATTTTGATTAGTTTTTACTTTGATAATTTTTTTATTTTTTATAAAAACTTTACTAACTTCTTCGTTAGTAATTATATTTACTCCATAATCAAGGCAAAGTTTTTGTAATGCCTCAATAATTTTATATATACCTCCTTTTGGATAGTAAATACCTAGATTTAAATCTGCATGCAAAACCAACTGATAAAAAGCAGGTGTATTAAATGGTGACCCTCCTAAAAAAACAGTGGTGTACTCAATGATTTTTTGTAATTTAGGATTCTTGATAATTTTTTGTATGTGGGAATGAAGTGATTGAAATAGATTTAATTTAAGAATATTAAAAATGATTTTTGGCCTTAAGAGTTCATTTATATTTTTATAACTAAGATAAACTAAGTCTTTCATTGAAAAATTGTAAATATACTTTGCTTGATTTATTAAAAACTTAAGTTTTTGTTCACCGTTTCTTTCATATTTCTTAAAAATTTTAAGATTTTCTTTTAAGTCATCTTTTACATCGATATAATCACCATCTTCAAAGAAAACTCGATAATGAGTTTTTAATTTTTTTAGTTGATAAAAATCTGAAGTTTTTTTACCAAAAAGGGCAAAATACCTGTCAAAAACCTCTGGCATCATATACCACGATGGACCCATGTCAAAGTAAAAATTACCAAGTTTCAAAAACCTCGCTCTTCCGCCAACTATTTTGTTTTTTTCTACTAAAGTTACCTGAAAGTTATCTCTGGCTAACAAAGCAGCTGTTGCTAAACCACCAATACCACCACCAATTATTAATACTTTATTTTTTTTCATTTTTTTAGACATTTGAAAGTATAGAAAAAAATATTGATGATTTTCTTTTCAAATAAAATTTTTTATAAAGTAATTTTTGAAAGTTAATTATAATATTTTTTTGAAAATTTTTCTATTAAGAAAGGTCGGGTAATGAAAATTAGTAATAAATTATAAATAAAATCATTTATTTGGAAGTGGAAAATGTTTTCTTTAAAGCAAAAATAAATACAAAAAATAATATTATTGCAGAAAAAAGAAAGGGAATATCTTTTCCAAAAAAGTAAAAAAGTTCACCGCCAATAATTGGTCCTAGAATTCTTCCCAATGACCCAGCTGACTGAAGAAAGCCTAAAGTGCCTCCATATTCTTCTTTCGGGACATTTTCTGAGGCAATTGCTTGAATTGAAGGATTGGCTAAACCATTGCCAAGAGGCATAAAAGTCAAAGCTAAAAAGAAAATCAATTGATTTTTAGCTAAAAAAATTAAAAGAAATGAAAAAAATAAATTAAAAGTGGCAATTTTTAAAATGAATTTTTCATTAAATTTTTTTGTTAAAAAAGGCAAAATTAATATCTGCACTAATACTGCCAAAATACCTACATAAGCAAAAATTATTCCATTTTTTGAGGCATCATAATGAAAAGTTTTTTCTGTCCATAAGGCTAGATTGCCTTGAGTTAAAGAAAAAGCTAAATTAATTAAGAAAAAAATAAAAATTAAAAAAGCAAAATTGGGGATAATTAAGACTTGTTTAAATTCTTTAAAATTAAATCTTGTTTTTGGTGAGTAGTTAGCTTTTTTTATATCAACAGTTTCCTTTAAAAATAAAAGAGTTGTCAAAACAGTGATTAAAGAAACAAAAGCTGCCAGAAAAGCTGGAGTTGAATATGAAATTTTTGATAAAACTCCTCCAATAGCTGGTCCAAAAATAAAACCCAAACCAAAAGCAGCACCAATTAATCCCATTCCCCGAGCTCGAGTTTTTCTATCAGTAACATCAGCGATATAAGCTTGGGCAATTGAGATGTTGCCGCCAGTTAGACCATCAATCATTCGTGATAAAAATAAAATTGGTAAACTGTTAGCAATACCAAGTAAAATATAGCCAATGGCACTGCCAATTTGCGAGATGATTAAGATTTTTTTTCTTCCATAACGATCAGAAAGTCTTCCTAAAATTGGTGCAGCTAAAAGCTGAAAAAAAGAATAGGTGGCGGTTAAAAAACCAATTTGTGCTGGATTAGCCTGATATTTTTCAGCAATAAAAGGCAAAAGAGGTAGAATAATCCCAAACCCCAAAAGATCTATAAAAACTATTAAAAAAATTGTTAATAATGCTTTATTGTTTTTCATAATAGTTAGAAAATCTAATTATTAGATTATATAACTATTTTAAAAAAAATCAAGAAGATTAGATTTTTTTTAGAAGTTTATTTAAATTAAGAATTAAAAAGGCTAAAAATGACATCAAAGCGCCAAAATAAAAAGTAGCTGAGGGGCTAACTTTTGCCCAAAGTATACCAGCAAACCAGGAAGC
>JBNAVI010000019.1:0-7166 GCA_049700175.1 Microgenomates group bacterium
GACCTTAACATGGACATATTTGAGATCTGATTTTTTAGGATTTTTAAATTAATAGTGTAACATCTTTAACACGATCGGACAAAGATGTTACATTTTTTGAAATTCTTCCATAAATTTTTAAAATAAAATTGGTTAAAATTAATGGTAAAGTTTTTCTCTATGGATAAAAATTATAAAATCGGGTTTATTTTTGTTTTATACCATACTCCAAAAAAAGAAATTGAAAGGATTAAAAAGGAAATTGTTGATATAGGCTTAAAAAAATATAAGATATATTTTGTTGACAATACCAAGAATAATCGGGGATTTGCGGCAGCGGTTAATGAAGGGATTAAAATGGGTTTTAAAGATAAAATCAGTCTTTTTATAATTGCTAACCCTGATATTTCCTTGTTGCACCTACGAGGTGTAAATTGGCTTGATGGATTAACCTATTTTGATATTTTAGGATTAAGTTTTAAACAAGATGGTAATTTTTTTTATGGTGGAAAAATTGATAAATGGCGATTAAGTGGGGGATTGATAAAAGAAAAACCAAATACCCGCTTTCAAGAGGTTGATTTTGTTTCCGGCTCAATGATGATAGTTAAAAAGGAAGTAATAGAAAAAATTGGTTTTTTTAATGAAAATTATTTTATGTATTATGAAGATGTTGATTTTTGTTTTCGAGCAAAACAAGCAGGATTTAAGATAGGTATTGATTCAAAAAACTATTATCTTCATTTTGAAAAATCTAAAAAAAATTCCAAAAAAGATTACTTTCTTTTTCGAAACCGTTATCTTTTCTTTTTAAAATACAGCAATTTTAAACAAAAAATTCGTGAATTTTTAAGAACCCCGATCACATTTGTTGAGGCAATTCCCATTTTTTTTAATTATTTTTTAAAAAGTAATTTTTTAAAGGATTTTTTTAGTTTAAATTTTGTCACTTTTATTAATAAATTATTTCATTTTTTACTTTTTTTATTCCTTATCAAAAATCTTCTTCCTAAAGAATATGGTGTTTACAGTCTTGTTTGGGCTTATGTTGGTTTTTTTAATCCATTTATTGATTTGGGCACAACTAATTATGGATTGGTTTATTTACCCAAAAAACCACAAATGATGAATAAATTAATTTCACTTAGGTTTATCATTTCAATTATTGTTTTTTTAATTGTTAATATTAGCGCTTATTTTGTTTTTAAAAATCAAAAAGACACATATTTATACATTTTTTTAACTTCATTTAGTATATTATCTAGCGCCTGGTCAGGGGCATATTTGATCATTAAATCTTTAAAAGAAAAAGTAATACATTTTTCTTTATTCTCCCTTTTATTCAATATTTTTTTTGTTATCTCCATTGGAGTCTTTTATTTTTTCTTTAAAAATTTAAAGGCTATTTTTGAAGCGGTTTTTTTAAGCTTTCTTATATATTTTACTTTAAGTTTTTACTTAGTTAAAAGTGAAGTAAGATTATTTAAAATTGAAATTGATTTTAAATTATGGCGAGAAATTATTATAACCGCTTTAATTTTTGTCTTGATCAGTTTTTTTGCCGGAATAAGGTATAAAATTGATGTTTTTTTATTAAATTTTTTTAAAGGAACTGAGGCAGTAGGATTATATTCCTCAGGTTATAAATTTTTAGAAGCAGGAATCTTAATTGCCGGAAGTTACAACATTATTTCCATACCAAAATTTAGCCAATTTGCCCAAGATTTAAATTTATTAAAGAAAAAGATTAGAAAAGAAATTATTTTTTTGCTGACCGTGGCATTTTCCATATTATTTGTATTTAATATTTTGGCCGATTTTATATTGCCAATTTTGTTTAGTAAAAAATATTATATTGGGATAAGATTGGCTAAAATTTTAGTTTTGACTTTGCCTTTTATTTATATTAATTCTGTGTTTTACAATTTTTTTTATGGACAGAGTAAAGAAAAAATTGTTCTGTCACTTCTTATCTTTCAAGCGCTATTAACTTCTGTTTTAAATCTTATTTTTATAAATTATTACTCTTATTGGTCACCTGCTTATATAACAGTTTTAAGTGAATTTTTAATCAGCCTTATCTCATTTAAGATTTTTTTCCGATTAATTAAAAATGAAAATCGGGGTTGACGGTGGAAGTTTGTGTCAAAAAAACTACACCGGTAATAAAGTTTTTACCGAAAATTTACTAAAGTCGCTTGCTTTATATGATAAAAAAAATTATTATCATGTTTTTACTTATTGCCAGAAAAATATTTATTTTGGAGAAAATATTAAAATTTGCCAGATACAGCCAAAATTTGGTTGGTCAAAAATTAGTTTGTCTTTAAATCAACTGATTCATCCCAACGATATTTTTTTAGCTTTAAATCAATCAATTCCTTTTTTGACGCCAAAAAAGGTAATCTCATTCTGCCATGGACTGTCTTATTTTTTTTACCCGCAATTTTATCCTGATTCTTTCCATCAATTAAAATCACAACTAAAAAAAATGATTAAGGTTTCAGATTACATTGTCGTTAGTTCAAAAAAGGTAAAAAGGGAATTGTTATCTGTTTTTGAAAAAACTGAAAGAAAAATCATTATTCTTCCATTTGGAATCCCTTATGATATGTTTGGGGAGGTGGAATTTAAAAACCGAGAAAAATTTTTTTTATTTGTCGGCGTTAACCATCCAATAAAAAATATTGATTTTATTAAAAAAGTTTTCAAAAATTTTAAAAAAGAAGCAAAAGATGATAATTGGCAGCTTGTTTTAGTAACAAAAAACTACCGACGAGCTGCACTTAAAAGTTTATATCAAAAGGCGACTGCTTTGCTTTGTGCCTCGTATTACGAAAGTTTTAATTTTCCTGCTCTTGAAGCTTTATCCTTAGGGTGTCCGGTAATTACTTTGAAAACAGCCATTATCCCTGAGATGGAAGAGTTTGTTTATATAGCCAAGAATATGAGTGAATTTGTCAAGTTGATGAAAGAAGTTGCGGAAAATAGAAAAATGATTAACAAGCAGAAGATAAAAAAAATCAAAAAAAAATTTAATTGGCAGGATTACGTTTTTAAATTAAAGCAATTATATTAAAAATATGATTAGAGTCGCAATAGTAAGAGGTAAATATTTGAACAACTTTGAAGGACAAAATTTCATTTTTAATAAAAAAAAGATATTTTTTGTTGCTTTTAGCAGCTTGTATTCTCTTCATGAAAAATTTAGCTTTCCGGTTATTAAATTACCTAGCTTAGCTGATTTAGGTTTTATTCCTGTTTTGGAAAAAGGGATAAAATGGTTAAGTAATCGGGTTTTAGGCGATAGTCAAATTCTTTTTGGGTTGCAACAATACGCCTCAAAATTTGATATTTTTGATACGGCTGACCCACATTATTTTTATAGCTATCAACTGGCTAAGTTAAGAAAAGAAAAAAAATTGAAAAAGTTAATTATTTCGTATTGGGATACGATCCCTTTTAATAATGAGGGAACAAACCGGAAAAAATATATCAAATACTTTACATTAAATCAGGCAGATTTAATTTTGGTTCATACATTAAAAAGTAAAAAAGCTTTAATCAATGAAGGGATCAATGATAAAAAAATAAAAATTGTAAGATTGGGAGTTGATATGGAAAAATTTAAACCAAAAAGAAAATCTTTAAAAAGTAATTTTGCCGTTTTATTTGTTGGTCGCTTGGTTGAAGAAAAAGGCGTATTGGATTTATTTTACGCTTTTAAGAAAGTCGCCGAAAAAAATATAAAAAAATTACAATTAAAAATTATTGGCGAGGGACCTTTAAAAAGAAAATTAGAAATATTGATTAAACAAAATCATTTAGGGAATATTATTTCAATTGAATCAAAAAGATATGAACAAATGCCATCAGTGTATCAAAAGGCTGATATTTTTGTTTCTTGCTCTAAAACGACCAAAACCTGGGAAGAACAATATGGAATGGTCTTAATAGAAGCGATGGCTTCTGGCTTACCGATTATCGCTTATAATTCAGGGGTGATTGCTGAAATTTTAGGTGAAACGGGATTACTGGTTAATGAAGGAGAGATTGACGAATTGTCAAAAAATATTTTAAGATTAGCTAAAGATAACCATTTAAGAGAAAAACTTGGTAAAATGGGAAGAAAAAGAGCTTTAAAATTTTTTGATGCTAAAAAAACTGCTAAAAAATTGGAAAAAATTTATACTCAACTTAGCTAAATTATATGAAACTTTCAGCCATTGTTTTAACAAAAAATGAGGAAAAAAATATTAATCGGTGTTTAGAATCTTTGGATTTTTGTGATGAAATAATCATTATTGATGATTACTCAACCGATGAAACAATAAGTCAAATAAAAAATATAAAAAATAAAATATTGCCTAAGTTAGACAAAACTTCTGATAACAAATTAGAAATAAAAATTTTTCAAAAAAAATTAAATGATGATTTTTCCTCGCAAAGAAATTTTGCCATGGAAAAAGCTAGGGGGGAATGGATATTATTTTTAGATGCCGATGAAGAGGTTTCCTTTGACTTAAAAAATGAAATAAAAAAGGTTATTGAAGGCAATAACCAAATAAAAGCTTATTATATTAAACGACGTGATTTTTGGTGGGGGAGAGAATTAAAGTTTGGCGAAGTCTTAAAAGTTAGAAATCAGGGATTAATTCGTTTGGTAAAAAAAAATAGTGGTTTGTGGCAAGGAAAAATTCATGAAAAATTTATTCTTTTTTCAAAAAAATTTAAAACGGCGAAACTAAAAAATTTTATTAATCATTTTCCTCATCAATCCATCAAGGAATTTTTGAAAGAAATCAACTTTTATTCAACCCTACGAGCCAAAGAACTGCTGGAAAATGGAAGAAAAACAAATATTTTTGAGATAACTATTTTTCCTTTGGCTAAATTTTTATTAAATTATTTTTTATATTTTGGTTTTTTAGATGGCGCGGCCGGTTTTGGTTATGCTTTTTTAATGAGTTTTCATTCCTTTTTGGTCAGAGTAAAACTTTATCAGTACCTAATCCAAGAAAAAAATAAATGAATTTTCTATTTCCTTTAACTAGTTTTTTATTTTCATTAGGACAAATTGGCAGGATCTCTTTTCTAAACCAAAAAATAAATTTTTATTTATATGAAATATTTATCTTTTTTACGACAATTCACTTATTTTACCTTTACCGGGTTAACCCAATAATGGAAAGCTATAGAAAATTAAAATTTTTCTATTTTTTAACCTTTTTTTTAATCCTTAATTATTTAATTACTTCTTTTAGATTTAATTTAACTGAAAATTTAATTGCTTTTTTTTATTTAGCCCGAATTATTATCTATTTTTTATATGGAATTTTTTTATCTTACTGGACTAAAAAAAATAAACATAATTTCAATCTCTCATCACTAATTTTAAAATTAAGTTTGTTGGTAATCTTTTTTTCCCTTGCTCAATATTTACTTTATCCTGATTTGCGTAATCTTCGGTATTTAGGTTGGGATGAACATTTATATCGGATGTTTGGCTTGTTTTTTGATACTTCGGTTGCCGGAGCGATTTATGGACTATTTTTTTTATATTTTTATTATTTAAAAAAAATTAATAATAAATTCCAATTAGTTTTTTTATTTTTATTTTTAACTGCCATTGTCTTAACTTTTTCTCGGCTGACCTATATCGGTATTTTAATAACAACTTTAATAGATTTATCTTTAAGGAAAAAAATTAAATTTATTTTCCTTTTTTTACTTACCTTTGCCTTAATTCTTATACTAGCACCAAAGCCTTTTGGAGAAGGAGTAAATTTAAAAAGACAGTTTAGTATAATCTCAAGATTGAACGATTATCGTGCCGCCTTTAATATATGGAAGAAGTATCCAATTTTTGGTATTGGATACAATCGGATAGGTTTTTACAAACCAATCGACGGCCTTTTTCCAAGCCATTCAAATTTTTCTTTTTCCTCAAGCTATTTAATAATTTTGGTTTGCGGAGGTATAGTTGGTTTTTTCCTTTTTTTGAGTGGATTGTTAAAATTATTTTTTCAAGAAAAAAACAGCCGAATTTATCTTTTTTTTATTTATTTTTTGTCTTTTTTTGACAATATCATACTCCATCCTTTTGTTATTTTTTTATTAATCCTCTTTTTGATAAACAACAGTTAGTGTTTTTTCTTCAATATTACCGGCTTGATCTTCGGCAGTAATTAAAATTTTATTTTCACCCTCTTGCAATTTGATAGGATAATTAAAGTTTCCCAAGGCATCAACCACTACCGGAGATTGATTTATTTTAACAAAAGTTTCTTTGTCGGTATTTCCTTTGATAACAATTTCTGATTGATTGATAATCGCTTTGTCTTTAGGTTCTATAATTTCTAATTTTGGCTTATCATTTTTGTAAAAAATAATATATTTTTCCGATTTTTTAATCACTTTACCGTCTTTATCTTTGGCAAAAATGTAAAAGGTATTTTTGCCAACATTTAAATCGCCAATCTCCTCATCAAAGGTATCGCCGGTTATCTCAATTTCTTTGACCTTTTCCTCATTGAGATAAAATTCTAAAGAATTGACATTAATTGTGTTTCCTGATACCTGAAGTTTGGCACTATTAGTGGCTGAGGGAATATAATTTAAATCAATTGAGGCTAAGGTTGTGGTTGGATTGATAGAGGTAGTTTTTTCTTTTTTGGTAAAGATATTGGAAATATAGGTTGAGGTGTTTAAAATTAAGTTAAGTCCAAAAGTAAAAAAAATAAAAAAGATAAATAAAAAAAAGATTATTAAATAGATAAAAATTTTAAAAAAATTTCCGGGACTTCTTTTTTGATAGTTAATAACCATATGAGCCACCTGGGAGAATCGAACTCCCGTCACCGGTTTACGAAACCGATGCTCTGCCATTGAGCTAAGGTGGCGCGGGTTGAGCGGGATACGGGAGTTGAACCCGTCTCTTCACCTTGGGAAGGTGACGTTAAGCCGCTTAACTAATCCCGCACCAATTAAGTAATTTTATTATATAACACCCTTAAAAAATATAAACGGTTAAAATTAGTTAGAAAGTTTATCAAGTTCATAAAGCAAAAAAGAGAGGGTAACATCTTTAACACGATCGGACAAAGATGTTACATTTTTGAGTTTATCAAGTTTATAAAGTGACCTGGTATCATTCCCGCGTTCTTTTCTGTCATTCCTGCGAAAGC
>JBNAVI010000020.1:0-6627 GCA_049700175.1 Microgenomates group bacterium
TACTATTTTAAATCAGCCAATGAAATGAAGGGTTTATTTTTAGATTTACCAGAAGCAATAGAAAATACTATTAAAATAGCGGAAGAATGTAATGTAGAAATTCCTTATGGGAGGTGGATTTTGCCAAAATATGAAACACCGGGTAATATGCCGATCGAATTATATTTGAAAAAGCTAGTTGATCAAAGAAAAAAAAACCGCTTAGCCGGTTTTCCGGAAGAATTAATTAATAGACGATTGGATTATGAATTAAATATTATTAACAAAAAAGGGTATTCAACTTATTTTTTAATAGTGGCAGATTTTGTTAATTGGGCAAAAAATAATGGGATTGCTGTTGGGCCTGGTCGGGGTTCTGTCGCTGGATCATTAGTGGCATATGTATTAGGGATTACTGATATTAATCCTTTAGAGTATAATCTTCCTTTTGAACGTTTCCTGAATCCAGAAAGGCCCACTCCACCAGATATTGATATAGATTTTGCCGATAATCGGCGGGATGAGGTTTTAAAATATGTCACTAAAAAATATGGTAAGGATAAGGTAGCGCAAATAATAACCTTTGGGACAATGGAAGCGAGATTAGCTGTCCGTGATGTTGCCCGGGCGTTAGGGTTTTCATACTCACAAGGAGATCGACTCGCCAAAATGATTCCACCAAGCAAACAAGGATTCCCCATGACAATTGCCACGGCATTGGAGGAATCACCCCAATTAAAATTAGCTTATCAAACCGAACCGGACACAAAAAAAGTGATTGATATTGCCAGAAAGTTAGAGGGATTACCGCGACATACATCAGTTCATGCCGCCGGAGTGGTTATTGCCGATAAACCTTTGGTTGAATATGTGCCGCTGCAAAGAGAAACAAAAGAGGGCCGAATAATAACTCAATATGATATGTACTGTCTTGATTTAAATGCGGTGGCCGATCAAGGAGCCATTGGCCTTTTAAAAGTTGATTTTTTAGGTTTAAGAAATTTATCAATTATTGAGAAGGCTTTGGAATATGTTTATACGACAACCGGAAAAAAAATTGACATTCATCAAATTCCCCTAGATGATAAAAAGACTTATGAGTTAATTGGTCAAGGAAATACCATCGGCGTTTTTCAGCTTGAGTCCTCGGGCATGAGACAACTAGCTAAGAATTTAAAACCAACCAAGATATCAGATATTTCGGCTATGGTAGCATTATATCGGCCCGGACCAATGGATCTGATTCCGGCTTTTTTAGAGGGGAAAAAAAATCCAAAAAAAATAAAATATCTTCATCCTGATCTAAAACCAATTCTAGAGGAAACGTACGGAGTTTTAGTTTATCAGGAGCAGGTAATGGAAATCGCTCACAATTTAGCCGGTTATAGCATGAGTGAAGCCGATAGCTTAAGAATGGCGATGGGTAAAAAAAAGAAGGAATTAATGAAAAAAGAAAAAGAAAAGTTTATTCGAGGGTGTATAAAGAAAGGTTATCATAAAAACCTATCCGAAAAAATTTTTAGTTTTATGGAAAAATTTGCTGCTTATGGTTTTAATAAACCTCATTCAGCTTCTTATGCCTTAATCGCTTATTGGACAGCTTATATTAAAGCCAATTATCCAGTTGAATTTATGACCGCACTTTTAAGTGCAGAATTGGAATCAGTTGCCGGCCCGCAAAGAGAAGTGAAAATGGCAACCGCCATTGAGGAGTGTCGACGGATGAATATCCCTGTTTTTCCGCCGGATATTAATCAATCTGATTATGGTTTTAAAATTGAAGGTGGAGGAATCAGATTTGGCTTATCAGCAATAAAAAACGTCGGTGAAGCCGCGATTGAATCGATTTTGCAAGCTAGAAGAACTGAACCCTTTAAAAGTTTTAAAGATTTTCTTTTAAAAGTTAATTTACAAAAAGTGAATAAAAAAACTGTGGAAAGTTTAATTAAGGCTGGTGCTTTTTCTCAATTTGGTAACCGGGCTACCTTATTAAGCTATTATTCAAACGCAGTTAAAGAGGTTCTTTTATATAAGGAAAAAAAAGAAAAAGGCCAGTTTGATTTATTTGAGACAACTTTAAGTCAAGATTATTTAAAAGACACCCCTCAGATTTTGCCGGAATTTTCTGAAGATGAACTTTATAATTTAGAGCGTGAAATAATTGGTTTTTTAATTAGTAAGAATCCCTTACAAAAATATAGAACCATTATTTCTAAAAAAATTTCGAAAAAAATTGGTGATATAACGATTGATGATATTGACAAAAAATTAATTATCGCCGGCATTATTTCCAATGTTAAAAAAATTAAAACAAAGAAAGATAATAGTGAAATGGCTATTTTTAATTTATTTGATGACAGCGGTAATATTGAGGTAGTAGTTTTTCCTAAGTTATATAAAATCTTAAAAGATATAATTAAAGTAAACAAAATTTTATTAATTAAAGGAAGTATTAATGAAAAAGAAAGTCGATTAACGCTAATTTTAGATCAGGCTGTTAATCTGGAAAATGTAAAAGTTGACAATAATTAATTATGAAAAATATTTATCAAATTGACAAAAAATTTAATAAAATAATATTAAAAAAAGATGCCAAAAGGACAAAAAATCAAATTGATATAATTTCCCTTGCAAAATCCTTAAACTTTGGTTATTATATAATTACCCCAATTTTTTTGGGTATTTTTTTCGGGTTGCTAATGGATAATTTTTTCAAAACTGGTGAATTTTATTTAAAATTATTTCTTTTTGTAGGAATAATCAGCAGTTTTTATAATTTTTGGCGTTTTATCAAACAAAACTTAAGTTAGTATGACTGAAATTAGTATTAAAGCAGAAGAATTAGCCGAGATTAATGGTTTTAAAATAACTAATTCTTTTATATCTTCGCTTTTTGTATTAGTTATTTTTTTTATAATCGGCTTTTTTTATTCAAAAGAATCTAAAAAGAGAATTAAAGGTAATTTTTATTATTTAACTAATTTTCTTGTTAAAAGTATTTATCAGCTATTTGAGTCGGTATTGGGGCAAAATACACAATATTTTTTTCCCCTTTTAGGTTCTTTTTTTCTTTTTATTCTTTTTAATAATTGGTTTGGATTATTACCGGGCGTTGGTAGTATTTTATATCACCACGTACCAATTTTGCGTGGTGCTAATGCTGATTTAAACACGACTTTATCTTTGGGAATTTTATCGGTTGTTTTAAGTCAATATTTCGGGATTAAATTTTTGGGGTTTAAAAATTATCTTTCCAAATTTTTAAATTTTTCCAATCCAATTTCTTTTTTTACTGGTATTTTGGAAATAATCTCGGAGATTTCAAAGATAATTTCCTTTTCTTTTCGGTTGTTTGGTAATATTTTTGCCGGTGAAGTTTTGCTTTCTATTATGGCCTTTTTGGTTCCTATTTTAGCCTCTTTCCCTTTTTTGCTTCTTGAAATATTTGTTGGCTTTATTCAGGCTTTGGTTTTTTCTATGTTAACTGCTGTATTTTTAAATTTAGCAATTAGCAAGCATCATTAAAAATAATATTAATAAAAAGATAAAAGGATAAAAGGAGGTGAAAAAAATGAGCGTAGAGGCAGTAAAATTTTTATCAATAGCATTAACAATAGGAATGGGAGCTCTTGGTCCGGCTATCGCCATCGGGCACATTGGAGGAAAAGCAGTTGAGGCTTTAGGAAGAAATCCCGAGGCAGAATCAGCAATTCGAACAACAACGATTTTAGTGGTTGCTTTTGCCGAAGCTCTGGCAATTTATGCCTTAGTAGTCGCTTTAATATTAAAATTTGTTTAAAAAAATATGGAAAGTTTAGGGGTCGATGTAAAACTTTTAATTGCTCAATTAACCAATTTTATTCTTTTCTTTTTGATTTTTAAAAAATTTATTGCCAAACCTTTTTCTGCTTTCCTAAAGCAGGAACAAGAAAAAGAAAAAGAAAAAGAGATTATCTTACAAAAAACAAAAGAAAAAGAAGATGCCTTAATTGAGGAAGAGAAAAAATTAAAAAATAAACTAAAAAAAGATTATGAACAAGCGATGGCTGAAGTTAAAAAAGAGGCAAAAGCAATGAAATTAAAATTAATCGAAGAAGCCAAAAGAGAAGCTCAGGAAATTTTGGAAAAGGGAAAAAAACAAATTGAGGAAGAAAGAAAAAAAATGGAAAAAGAGATTAAAAATAAAGCTTTAGAGATGAGTTTGATGATAATGAGAAATTTTTTATCCAATTATTTGGATGAAAATATGCAAAAGAAAATTACGGAAAAAATGTTAAAAAAGATTGTTAAAAATGTAAATTAATATTAGCGAAGAAATATGGTTAATTCAAACGGCAAAAACAATAAAACGGTGGAAATTATTAGTGCTTACCCGCTCTCAGAAGATGAGATTTCTACTATTAAAGAGACGCCTGTATTCAAAAATAGGGAGATCCGTAATATTGTTGATAAAAAAATTATTGCCGGTTTGGTAATAAAATATGATGATAATTTAATTGATTTATCTTTTAGTTCTTTTTTGGATAATTTAAAAAATAACCTCTATGAAAAATAACCACTTATTTAAGGATATCGAAGAAAAGATCCAACAGCAAAAATTAAAAATTGAAAAAAAAGAATTCGGGGAAATTTTGGAAATAAAAGACGGGACAGTAAAAGCTAAAGGGTTAACTAATGTTGCTTACGGAGAAATAGTTGAATTTGAAAATAAGGAAAAAGGCTACGTAATTGACTTAACGGAGAATGAGGTGGGAATTATTGTTTTAGGTAATTATACAGATTTGAAAGTCGGTGGGATGATTTTTAGAACAAACATAAGTTTATCAATGCCGGTATCAGATAAATTACTAGGAAGAATAATTAATCCCTTAGGAAAGCCAGTTGATGAAGGAGAATTAATTAAACCAGAAAAATTTTATCCTTTAGAAAAAATTGCTCCAGGTGTAGTTTACCGAAGGCCAGTAAATACTGCGCTTCAAACCGGTATTAAAGTGATTGATGCTTTAATTCCAATTGGCCGGGGACAACGGGAGTTAATAATTGGTGACCGGGGGACGGGTAAAACAACGATCGCTATTGATACCATTTTGAATCAGAAAAAAGAGAATGTTATTTGTATTTATTGTGCTATCGGTCAAAAACAATCAAAGATTGCCTCAGTTATTGATTTATTAAAAAAACATCAAGCTTTAGATTATACTATTGTGGTAGCTGCTTCAGCCTCAGACCCGGTTTCTCTTCAATATTTAGCTCCTTATAGTGCTTGTGCCATTGGTGAATATTTTATGGATAAAGGAAAAGATGCCTTGGTAATTTATGATGATTTAACCAAACATGCCTGGGCCTACCGACAAATTTCCTTAATTTTGCGAAGACCAGCGGGACGGGAGGCCTATCCGGGTGATATTTTTTATCTTCATTCGCGGTTGTTAGAAAGGGCTTGTCGATTGGATGAAAAATATGGTGGTGGCTCTTTAACCGCTTTACCAATTGTTGAAACGCTTGAAGGAGATGTTTCTTCCTATATTCCCACCAATATTATTTCCATTACTGATGGTCAAATTTTTTTAGAAAACGACTTGTTTAATGCCGGTATTAGGCCAGCGGTTAATATTGGAATTTCTGTTTCCAGAGTGGGTGGCAATGCCCAAACTCCAGCAATGAAAAAAGTAGCCGGGAAACTTAAGCTTGATTTAGCTCAATATCGAGAGATGGCGGCTTTTTCCCAGTTTGAATCAGAACTGGATGAAGAAACAAGAAAATTTTTAGGTCGGGGAGCAAGATTGACTCAATTTTTGATTCAAAAACCAAACAAACCATATCCGTTAGCCCATCAGGTCGCAATAATTTGGGCGGCTAATTCGCCTATATTGGAGAATTTACCCATTAATAAAGTGGATGAATTTGAAAATCGTTTTTTAGCAATATTAGAAACTGAAGGCAAAAAGATTATTAACAACATAAACAAAACAAAGAAAATAAGCGAAGATGATGAGAAAGCATTACAAATTCTTGTAAAAAAGACATTAGACTTAATTTAGATTTAATAATATAAAACCATGAACCTCCGACTCATCAAAAAAAAAATTAAATCGATCATAAACGTTAAAAAAATTACCAAAGCCATGCAGTTGGTTTCTGCGGTAAAAATGAAAAAAAGCCAACAATTAGCCACAGAAGGGTTAGTTTACCGCCAAATTTTAGAAGATATTATCTACAGAGTTATACCTCTAGTAAGTAATAGTTTATTTCCCTGGCAAAAAGGGTTAGAAAACAGCAAAGATCAAAAATTAATAATTGTTATTTCCACTAATAAAGGATTGTGTGGCGCTTTTAATTTTAATCTTTTTAAGTTTTTAATAAAAAATTACGATTTTAACAATCAGGTTTTTATTACTGTCGGTAAAAAAGCCGGGTTATTTATTTCTAAAATGAGAGGAAGGATTATTGCTAGTTTTAATACCACACCTTTTGTTGATAGTGTCTCGGCAATTTTTGAGACAGCGTTAAATCAATTTTTTCAGGGAGAGGTTGATGAAATTCAGTTGGTTTATAATCATTTTGTTAGTACATTTAAACAGGAAACAATAGCTAAAGTTTTATTACCAATTAGCCTTGAAAAATTAAACATCGATCAGAAAAAAGAAA
>JBNAVI010000021.1:0-6596 GCA_049700175.1 Microgenomates group bacterium
CCTCCCCCCTGGACAGTGAAGTAGTTCAGAGATCGCTTCAGTATCGTGAAGTGATATTCGATCTACTTCACAACGGTTAATGACTCTTTTAAGAGTCAAAAAACATGAAAAAACTTCAATACTGCGTATATGTTTTATATTCTCTTAGGGATTTAAAATTTTATATCGTATATACCACTAATCTTCATCAAAGATTAACTTCTCATATTAAAGGTGATTCATTAGCGACAAAATTTCGAAAACCATTTATTTGAATTTTTTGTGAATATTTTTTATCAAAACATGATGCTATAAGGCGAGAAAAATATTTGAAAACAACCTTTGGCAAAAAAGATTTAAAATTAATCTTAAAAGAAACATTAAAAGATCTTAACAATCTTAAAAATTACCAAAAATTAAATTCTCGACACTTCGTAAATTATAATATGTACCGAGGTGCCATATTCATCGCACCTCCGAGGTGGGAGAAATGGGAGAAGAATATTAGTTTTTTCCAAAATAATTTTTTGGAAATTTCATAGACATAAGAATTCGCCAGTATTAATATATAATTACAATAATAAATCAGTTTTTCCAAAAGATATAAGCAATAAAAAAGTAGCAATAATAGATATATCTTATTCCGGAAAAACATTAAATGAGGTTGCTGAAATTATTAAAAAATATGGTGGAAAACCAATTAGAGTTGCAGTTTTTCCTAAAAGTATAAATGCACTAAGAAATTCGGAGCATTTCTTTTTTGCTACAAAAATTTTCTCATATGAACAGATTAGGAATGATTCTAATTTTAAAAATTATGGATTTAAATATATTTACAAATTATCATTTTTATAACATATGAAAATTAAAGAGGCTCAAAAAAAAGTTTATCAACATCTTTTAGATATTGGGTATTTTGAAATTGAAAAAACGTCTTTTGAAGCCTTTACTCATTTAATTGAAGAGGTGGGTGAGGTAGCAAGAATTTTGCTTTGTAAAAAAACTAAAAGAGGTAAAATGCAATTAACAACCACTCCGGGAGAGCTTGAAGAGGAAATAGCTGATATATTTTGGCAAACGCTTAAACTTTGTTTATACCTAAATATAGATTTAGAATCAGCTTTTAAAAAGAAGTATAAAAAAAATATTGCTAAAAAGATAGGAAACGATCTTTGATCTGCTTCAACCCCATCAATGACTCTTTAAGAGTAAAAAAAGTCAAAAAATGAAAAAGCTTCAATATTGTGTATATCTTTTATACTCCCCTAAAGATACTAAATTTTATGCTGGTTATGCTACTTGTTAGCCAACGATACATTGTAATAATTTGTTTCTTTTAATTTTTTTCAAGGTCCGTCCTTTAATAAAGGACGGACCTTAATATAATTTAAAAAAATTATTTATTTTTTCTAATGGCTAAGTTGTAATAATAAAAATATTTTTCAATTTGTTCTTCAGTTTGCTTATATATATTTTCACCAACTAAAAAATCAGCAATAACTTCTCGCAATCGTAAGATTTCTTTTAGGCGGTTTTTGTTTTTTTTATCTGCTGCAGTTAAATCAATTAACTCCAAAGCTCGATAAAAAGCATTTAAAAATATTTGTTTTTGATTTTTCTTTTTCCAAGCAATTGCCCGGCCGACTTCAGCGCCAATATTAGCCATTTGTTCAAAGATTGAAAATTGATACCAATGATTAATTATTTCATTGTGAAAATATTTCATTTTTCAACAAGTTTATTAACAATTTCAATAATTTTTTCTTTAATTTTTTGATTCTCAATTTCTCTTGAAAAATTTTTTTGTCTTGGACGAATATTAATCATTGAATCAAATTCGATAAAATTTTCCCTGCCAAAAAAATCTGGGTAAAAGTTTATTCCCCATAAAGCCTCTTGCCTGGAACCTAAATCGATAAGATATTTTTCTTCATCTGAGTGCATTTCCCCATCAACGACCATAATTTGTTTCTCTACATCAACCACTGCCTTCACTAATCCACCAAACATTTTTTGAGCCATTTCTTTAAGGTCTTTTAACTTTATTTTTTCACTAACAGAAACCAATTTCATAAATTGAATTATAAAATTTTTTTTGATAAAAATAAAAGAAGATTAAAAAAATCCCCCTCCCAGACCAAAAATTCTTGCTATCAATGAAGTAATTAAATAAGACAAAATCAAAAGAATAAAACCAATTAAACCGGCGGTTATTTTTGCCTGAGCGCTTTTAACTTTATTAGCATCACCTTGCGACATCATTAAATCATAACCTCCCCAAATAAAAACAAAAAGTAAAACAATGCCGGCAAGACCAATTAAAAATGGCAATAACCGGTTAATCAAATCACCAATATTATTGATTCCTCTTAAAGGCCCCTCAATTGTTTGGCCGCTTATCTCTATTCTTTGGGTTAAAAAATTATGGTTCATTTTGATTAACTTGAGAACTTTCTGTTGATTGTGGGGTTAATGAAGGACTTAATTGACTCTCTTGATTTAACAAAGATGAACCGGTAGAAGGAGTTGGTGTTACAATTATTGTTTCTGTTGGTAAAGCCGTTGGTTGATTTTCTGGTGTTAAAACAGGCGTTAATGTTGGGGTTGGTGCTACTGTTGAAACATTTTCTTTTTGATAATCTTGAATCTGATTTTCTTTAATTTTCTTTTGAATCAATAAAAATAGTATCACCACCAAAACCGATAAAGTAATAACGGCAATTAAAAGCAAAATGGTAACAAGAGTATTATTTTCTCCTTTTAGTTTTTCAACATCAATTGGCGTATAATTGCCTATCATAAGGGCGATTTTTTAAATTATTATTAATATCATCTCTTTTTTCTTGAGATGTTTCAATCGGTAAAGAGGCGATTTTTTGAGTTTTTTCATTATCGTTTAGCAAATTAGTTATTAATTGTACTTCTTTTGATAAACATTTCCGACATATAATGGTGGCGTTTTTAACTATTTCTGTTTCAAATTGAAATCCACATTTTACACAGGTAAATTTGCCTTTTGGATTTTTGCTTATTTTATCTTCGACAACTTCAGTTTTTTCAACGTTAAAAATAAAATTTTCTCCATCAAAATCAACCTCAATCTGATCACCCGGTTTTACTTTACCTTCAATAATTAAAGATGAAATCGAATTCTCAACTAATTTTTGAATGGCTCGGCGCAGTGGTCTGGCTCCATATATCGGATCAAAACCGGCTTTAACAACTTCTTTTACTGCCGGAAGAGTATATGAAAATCCAATCTCTTGATCTTCAAGTAATTTTGCCACTCCTTTTAACTGAAGTTTAACAATCTCCATCATATGATGAAATTTTAATGGCTCAAAAATAATCACCTCATCAAACCGGTTAATTAATTCCGGCCGGAAAAACTTACGCAATTCATTCATCACTTTCTCTTTAATCACCTCGTATTTTTTTAAATCATTTTCTTCTTCAATCTTTCTTTTTTCCTCAATTTCTTTTTCTAAGGGAAAATCTTGACCAAAATATTCTTTTAAATTTAAACATCGCCAGTTTTTATCATTAATTTTTCTTAAATACAGTTTATCAGATACAATAATTATCTCTTCACCAGAAGGAGAAAAAGTATGAATGTCCCAATATGAGGTTGGCAAAGTTCCTTTTTCTAAAACACTGTCAGCAAAATATTCACTTAAAGTTAAAGTCTGCCAGTTTTTGTCATTAATTTTTCTTTTCCATAACCGATTTTTATATGTAATTACTTCCCACTCATCCGGGGTAAAGGCGTGAGTTTTTAGCTTGGCCGTAGGCAATTGCTCATCTGGAGCATCAGGTAAAGCATTAATCACAAACTGATCTTTAAAATAGTCAATTAATGAAGTTTTCTGCCAAATTTTCGCCGTGGTGGAAGAACGATAATAAAGGCTTTCTCCTTTGCTAATCATTTCTGTTCCCATAGGTGAAATTGCGTGGGTCTCAAAACCATGAATAGGAAAATCGATCTTTTCTTCTTGATTATTTTTATTGCTTTCAATTTTCTGTCCGGCAAAATAATCAATTAAAATCCCCTCATTCCAGTTGCCATCTTTACTTTCTTTTTCAAAATATTTATTGCTAATGGTCATAATTTGTCTTCCCCGGGGAGAAAAAGTAAAGGTAGAAATTACCGGTGGTTCTTCAATCTCGGTTTTTCCACTTTTTAAAATTTCATCCTGAATAATGGCGGTGCCAATATTGGAAGTACAAATAACAACCGTATTTTTAAAGGAAATTACATGGCCTTTATTATCGGTTAACCGACCATCATCCAAAATTTGAAGCAAAATGTTAAAAATATCCGGATGGGCCTTTTCCACCTCATCAAATAAAACGACACTATATGGCTTTCTTCTTACCGCTTCAGTTAACTTTCCTCCTTCCTCATAACCAACATATCCTGGCGGCGCCCCTAAAAGTTTGGCCACCTCATGTTTTTCCATATATTCTGTCATATCAAAACGAATCATCGCCTCCTCTTGTCCAAATAAAACATCAGCTAGAGTTTTGGCTAATTCAGTTTTTCCAACACCAGTTGGTCCTAAAAAAACAAAACTACCAATTGGTCTTTGGGTTGATTTTAAACCAGCTCTTCCCCGTCTCACTGCCTCTGCCACTGCCTTTACTGCTCTTTCCTGATTAATTAACCGCTCATGCATTATTTTTTCCAAATTGGCCAACCTTTCCACCTCAGAGGAAGTAATTTTGGAAACCGGAATTCCTGTCCAGCGGGAAATTATGTCTTTGATAATCTCAACGGTTACTGAAGTAGTTGTTTGAGCTTTTTTCAGATTATATTCATCTTGTTTTTCTTTTAACTGACTGTTTAAATCATCAATTTTTGACCGAAGAATTCTTGCCTTAACCTTATCAGCTTTTTTTTCTGCTTCTTTTAATTCCTGGTTTAACTGAGCGATTCTCTCTTGTAAAGATTTAATTTCCTCAGGTAAAGAAATTAAAGGCAATCTCACCGCTGAGGATGCTTCATCAATTAAATCCACGGCCTTATCAGGTAAAAATCGGTCGCCAATATATCTTTTGGATAATCTTACCGCGGCCTCAACTGCCTCGGCTGGTATTTTCACCCGATGAAAAGCTTCATATTTATCTTTGATGGCATTTAACATTTTAATTGCCTGCTCTTCAGTTGGTTCAGGAACTAAAACTGGCTGAAAACGCCGCTCCAAAGCCGGATCTTTTTCAATGTATTTGCGGTATTCGGTTAATGTGGTGGCTCCAATTATCTGCAATTCTCCTCTTGCCAGTGATGGTTTTAAAAAATTGGATGCGTCAAGACTACCTTCCCCTGATGAACCAGCACCAACAATATTGTGAATTTCATCGATAAAAAGAATTATTTGTCCTTGGGAATTTTTAATTTCCTCAATTAATTTTTTCATTCTTTCTTCAAACTCTCCCCGATGTGAAGCCCCAGCTAAAATACTCATTAGATCAAGTTGCAAGATTTTTTTATTTAATAAAGGTTCAGGCACTTGTTTGCTGACAATTTTTTGGGCTAAACCCTCAACAATGGCGGTTTTCCCCACCCCGGCCTCCCCAACCAAGGCCGGATTATTTTTTGTTCTTCTTGATAGAATATGAATTACTCTTTCAATAACCTCAGATCTTTCCACCACCGGATCTAACAATCCTTGAGCTGCTTTGGCGGTTAAATCAATGGTAAATTGAGTAATCACATCTTCTTTTTTCTTTTCTTTTTCTTCCAGTCCCTCCTTTTTACCGATTATTTTCTTATTTAAATCCTCTTTTTTAACTCCAAATTTTGCCAAAACTCTGGCTCCTAATCCTTCTCCTTCCTCATATAAAGCTAAAAGTAAATGTTCAGGAGAAATAAATTCAAAACCCAATTTTCTGGCAATAATTAAAGAATTATCAATTATCCTTTTTAAGCGGGGCGATAGAGTGGGATTTTTATCATAATTTCCATGTTTGTAGATTTTTATCAGCTCTTGTTCGATTAACTGCGGCTGAATTTTCAATTCCGTTAAAAGATTATAAATCTCTGAATCAGCAATTAATCCATGCAAAAGATGTTCACTGTCAACCAACTCATTTTTTAACTCTTTTGCTTTATTTTGAGCGGTAAAAAAAACACGATTTGATCTTTGAGTTAAATGAGTCATTAAATCGACTTCCTGATGTTTATTAGCTGAAGGGGAAATATTTTTATCGCCTACTGATGATTGATTAACGGCCAAAGAGGGACTTGAAGATTTTACTGTCGAAGAGGTTTGGGCTGGCGTTGGATGACTAAAAGACATCGGCGGTGATTGGTTAAGATTTGGCTGAGAACCTACAACCTGAGGGGTATTTAATGGCGCAGCGCCAATCCCTGAGTAAGGCTGACTGCCTGAAGGAGTTTTACCGATTCCGGAATAAGACGAAGAAGATTTTAAAACCGAGCTTTGGGAAACCACTTGCTGTTGCCCACCTGATTGATTAACCGAGAATTGATTTGGGGCCTGATTTAATTGATTATCATCAGTTTTATTTGTTTTTAAAAAATCAAAAAAACCTGCCATATTTTGATTATGGAAAAAAAAACTCTTTTTGTCAAATTTTTTTTGTGTAAGAATTAA
>JBNAVI010000022.1:0-6240 GCA_049700175.1 Microgenomates group bacterium
TTTTTAATTTAAAAAAGTTCTATCTTTTAACCGATCGTGTAAAAGATAGAACCATTAAGATCTAACCACAAAATCATTTGGTAAGGTGGTTAAAAATAAAAAAAATCTTAAGGTGGCAAATATATGGTATTTTCAAGAAGTTATCGTCAATCACTACTATGCTTGGTTACTACTATACTATGTAGTGTTGTAGTAAATATACATAGAGGTTAGTTTAAGGGTAATTAATGGAGATCACCTTAAGTTCTTTAACAAAGCATTTTTGATTTAGTATTTCTGAAAGTGAAGGTCTGGTTCTTCCCTCATCACCGCTTATTAATTCTTTAATATAGGTGCCGGCTTCAGTTTTTATTTCAAAGACTGGGTTTATGGGATGATATTTTTTTAAGGTAAAATAATAAATTTTTCTTTTACGAAGAAGATCATAGCGTCTTTTAAGGACTCTTTTTGGGGTTTGCTGATTAATAACAATATTAGATAGTTTTAAGGCGGCTTTTTTTAATACCTCAGTATTTACCTTTTTTTCCAATTGTACTTGTGCCTCATAAATTTTCTCCGGTTTAGCTAATTTTAATTCTTTAATTTTTTCTTTGGCGGTAAAGGATAAATTTTTAACTTTAACCCAGATTG
Source organism: Microgenomates group bacterium (assembly GCA_049700175.1). GTDB lineage: Bacteria > Patescibacteriota > Microgenomatia > UBA1406 > GWC2-37-13 > JBNAVI01. Next base: position 631 of record JBNAVI010000022.1, read on the forward strand.
AGTTTTTGTTAATTTCTGATTGTAATTTATTTAAATTAATACTTCTTTTTTTTGGATTTTTTATTTCCAAAACAAATGGTCGACCGTTACCAAGCATCAAAACATCAATATCTTCTCTGCCGCAACCATGGAATACATGATCGTTGCCTTTGGTATATTTTAAAAGAATATTCCCAATTTCTTCCTGAACAGAGGTGGGATAAATTTTTTTATACCAGCGAGTTTGGGGTATGCCGGCTTTTATTTTTTGATAGCGGCCGTAAATATACAAAGGCTTGATTTGATAGTTTATAGTTTTATCTTTTAGATTAATTTGAATTAAAATGTCGGGATTTTTAAAGTCAACTTCTTTTTTTAAAAAGACAGTTAATTTTTTTCCCAATTGTTTTTTGAATGGTTTTTCAATGATGTCATTTTTTTTATCTCCGGAAATTATGGCTATTAGAAAAGTTTTGAATTCGTATTTTTTTAAATCACTGACTGTTTTTTTTAAAAAATAATTGATTTCTTTTTTCATAAAAAAGATTATAATAATTGAATGTTTCCAATTCGTGATTCCACACCAACGCGGCGGTTTCCTTTTGTTAATTATTTAATTATTTTAACAACCTTTTTTGTTTTTATTATCCAACTTACAGCTTTAGATTTTGAAGGTTTTATTTTTCAATACGGATTTGTTCCTTCACGTTTTGATCTTTTTAATTTGCAAAGTTATCAATATATTTTTTACTCTATTTTTTTACATGGCGGTTGGTTTCATGTAATTTCTAATATGTGGTTTTTACATATTTTTGGCGATAATGTTGAAGATAGAATAGGTCATATTACTTATTTATTTTTTTATCTGTTTTCCGGAGTAGTAGCGGTTTTTTTTCAGTATATTTTTAATTTCCAAAGCGATATTCCAATGATTGGTGCTTCAGGAGCAGTATCCGGGGTAGCTGGCGCGTATTTTGTTTTTTTTAAGCGATCAACGATTGAGGCTTTAGTTCCTGGTTTTTTTGGTTTTTTGCATTTAGTGGAGTTACCGGCATGGTTTTTTTTGGGATATTGGTTTTTTATTCAAGTTTTTTCTGGATTAGGGTCACTAGTGACTTTTGATATTCAGCAAGGAGGAGTAGCTTGGTTTGCTCATATTGGTGGGTTTTTATTTGGTTATTGGTTAGCTAAAAAGTTAAGATAATTAAGTGCCGCAGAGAGGAGTTGAACCTCTACTCCCGATTGAAACGGGAACAGGGTTCTAAGCCCTGCGCGTCTGCCAATTCCGCCACTGCGGCTTTAATTAATTATAATACTTAAATATAAATTTTATAAAATTTTTTTTTACTTTTTCAATTTTTAACTTCGATTCACTACTCTACTACATAGTATTGTAGTAAAAACAATTTAATTCTTTTAATTTAGATTGCCTTAATTTGTTAATTTAGAATTTCTAAAACAGTATTTTTTTTACTTTTTTAAGAGTGAATTTTTTTATTAAACTTTTAACACTACACTACTATGTAGTATTGTAGTACAAATTAATGTTGTTCTCCTTTTTTATTCTAAGTGGATAAAAATTTGTGAGAGGGGTTGAAAAAGAAAGTGAGGTCGTTTAATATATTTAATTATGGAGATAAATGAGGCGGTTTTAAGGTTTCTGGAATATTGTGAACTTGATAAAAATCTCTCTTTAAAAACAGTAAGAATGTATGGTTATTATCTAAATTTTTTTAAAGAATGGTTAGTTAAAAAATATCAAAGAGAGAAAATTAATGTCGAGGAAATAAATGAAAATACAATTAGGGAATTTAGGTTATATCTTTCTCATTACTATAGAAATCCTCATAAAGGTGAATTAAAAAGGCAAACTCAAAATTATTTTTTAGTCGCTTTGCGTTCATTTTTTAGGTTTTTGATTAAAAAAGGGTTTAAAGTACTTTCTCCGGAAATGATTGAGTTAGGAAAACAAAAAGACCGCAATATTAAATTTTTATTACCGGAGGAACTAGAAAAATTATTTAAAGTAGTTGATACTTCAGAGATTATTGGCTTGCGGGATCGGGCAATTTTAGAAGTTTTATTTTCAACCGGTTTGCGAGTTTCTGAATTGGTTGGGTTAAACCGGGAGCAGGTAAATATTGATTTAGGTGAATTTGGAGTAGTGGGTAAAGGAGGAAAGGCGCGGGTTGTTTTTTTGTCAAAACGGGCAAAAGAATGGTTAAAAAAGTATTTAGATAGAAGAAATGATCCCTATTCTCCTCTTTTTATTCGTTATTCTGGTCCAAAAGCAAAGGAAGGGTTAACTAATGAAAAATTAAGGTTGTCGGTTAGATCAGTTGAGCGAATGATTGATAAATATCGAAAGAAAGCCGGAATTTTATTTCGGATTGGACCTCATGTTTTAAGACATTCATTTGCGACAGATTTATTATCCCATGGGGCTGATCTTCGGTCGGTTCAAGAGATGTTAGGCCATAAAAATATTTCCACCACTCAAATTTACACCCATGTAACCAACATTCGATTAAAAGAGATTCATGAGAAATTTCATTCAGGAAACCAGTAGAAAGTTTAAAATTTAAAATCAAAAATTAAAAATTACAATTTAAAATTTAAAAATTAGATAAATGAAAAAAAATATCCACTTATTATTAGTAATTTTTTTTATTTTTGTATTCTTCTTATATTTTTCTTTTCTTTCAATAAGGCGGGTGGAGACTTTAAACTCTCATTATTATGACATGGGGATTATGAATCAGGTGGTTTACAACACGGCAAAAGGAAGATTTTTGGAAATGACCAATGCCACCTTTTTGAAAAACATGTCCCGACTAGCAATTCATTTTGATCCAATTTTAATATTATTTTCACCATTTTACTTAATTTCACCTTCTTATAAGTGGTTATTGGTATTTCAGGCTTTAATTGTTGCTTTAGGAAGTTTAGCGGTTTTTTTGTTAACTTCTCTTCTCACTTCCAGCAAAAATATGGCTCTGTTTTTTTCCTTAATTTATTTATTAAATTACCAAATTGGCCGGGCAATAATTTTTGATTTTCATCCGGTGGTTTTAGCAACAACTTTTCTTTTGTGGGCATGTTATTTTTATCATAAAAAAAAATTTAATTATTATTATCTTTTTTTATTTTTATCCCTTTTAACAAAAGAACATGTCGGTTTGTTTATATTTTTTTTAGGTTTGTTTTATTTGTTTAATTTTAAAGATAAAAGAAATGGTTTAATAACCATTTTCTTAGGCTTGACTTTTTTTTTACTGACCAATTTTTTTCTAATCCCCTATTTTCGTCAAGAAGAGCATTTTGCTTTTAATTATTACAAAAATATAAAAAATAGCATCAATATTTTAGAGGGAGAGAGATTAAGTTATTTAAAAAGGATTTATTTGCCTTTTTTTTATTCTTTTCTTACACCGGCGGTTTTTTTAAGTCTCCCAGAATTATTAATTAATTTATTAAGCAAAAATAAAAATATGATTTCTTATTATTTCCATTATCAAAGTTTAATTTTGGCCGGTCTTTTTTATGGTTTAGTTTTAGGATATAAAAATTTTAATCAAATTGTTAAAAATAATTTAATTAAAAAAATAGTTTTTGGGATATTTTTGATTTCTAATATGTATTATTTTTATCAATTTTATCCCTTGCCATTTTTAGTTAAAGAAAAAGCTATTTATCGAGATATTAATTTTTTAACCAAAAAAGCAATATTAATTTGGCAAAAAACCTTAAAGGATGAAAAAATAAAAGTGGCAACGACGCCAAAACTGGCCCCTTTTTTTTCTTCAAGAAAATTTTATGCAAACTTTCTTTTTGATCCGGCTTTTTATAATTTAGGTTATTCAGATGAAGAAATTTTTGGTCTCAAAAAAGATTCTTTTAAAATGGTTGACTATGTGGTGATTTACAAAAAAGAGATTGGTGATATTACAAAGGAAAATGCGATTAAAAAGTTGTATAATAACTTTTTACAAAATAAAAGCTTTCAATTGGTTTTTGATCAGGCAGAGATTGAAGTTTATAAAAAAAATTAAAAATTAAAAATTTTTAATTTTCATGATTTCTGTTGTAATTCCCTTTTATAATGAGAAAGAAAATTTGCCGATATTAATTGATAAATTGACCAGTCAATTAGAAAAGATTGGCGAAAAATATGAGATTATTTTAATTGATGATGGAAGTGATGATGAATACCAAATATCAAATCCCGCTTTTCGCGAAAGGCGGGGAAATATCAAAAATCAAAAAGAAAAAATCAAGATATTTATTCACAGAAAAAGAAGAGGAAAAGGTGAGGCTTTGAAAACTGGAGTGACCAATGCTTCTGGTGATTTAATTGTCTTTATGGATGCAGACTTACAGGATGATCCGGAGGATTTACCAAAATTTATTAAAAAAATTAATCAAGGCTACGATTTTGTTAACGGAGTAAGAGTTAATCGTCAAGAAAACTTTTTAGTAAAACTTTACTCTAAAATTGCCGGTTGGTTTTTAAAAACTTTTCTTCATTCCCCTTTTTCTGATATTAACTGCGGTTTTAAGGTTTTTAAAAAAGAAGTTTTGCAAGATTTTGTTTTTTATGGTAATAATTTTCGGTTTTTTCCGCTTTATGTTTTTTATCAGGGTTTTAAGGTGGGTGAGGTTGAGGTAAAAAATAATCCGCGAAGATTTGGCAAAAGCAAGTTTGGTAAAGGAAAAATTTTTGTTGGTCTTCTTGATTTGATAACCGCACTCTTTTTATTTAAATTTTCTGAAAAACCACTTCATTTTTTCGGCATACTGGGAGGATTAATTAGTTTTATTGGTTTGTTAATTTTAGGATATTTAGGATATGAAAGAATTTTTCATAATGTTTTACTTTATCGAAGACCCATTTTATGGTTTGGGATTTTAATGGTTATCGTTGGTTTACAAATTTTAGCCACAGGAATAATTGGAGAATTAATAGTTTATTTTGAAAACAAAAGAAAATTAAATAGTTAAAAACACTACTATACTATGTAGTGTTGTAGTATAAAATATGAATGGGGTTTTGGCATTGATAATTAGCAATATAATTTGGGGAGGGGCGTCACCGATTTTTAAATTTGCTTTACAAAACATACCGCCCTTTACCTTGGCTTTTATCCGATTTTTCTTTGCCGGGTTAATTTTTTTGCCTTTGGCAATCAAAAACTTTCAAAGGATAAGTTTTCGTCGGTGGACGGAAATTTTTTTGGTTGGATTTTTTGGGATTTTTATTAATATTACTTTTTTCTTTTTAGGGTTAAAAAAGACCGAAAGTATTAATGTGCCGATTATTGCCTCATCGGGCCCTGTTTTTTTATATATTTTTTCAATTCTATTTTTAAAAGAAAAGCCAAGGTTTAAAGTTTTTTCCGGGATGTTGATATCATTTTTAGGTGTTTTAATAATTGTTTTATCACCTTTATTTTTTGACGGAAAAAAAATATTATTTGGCGAAGTGGAAGGAAATTTTTTTATTCTTTTGGCAACCATGGGATCAGTCTTTCAAACATTAATCGGTAAAGATTTGTTAAAAAAAGTAAATCCCTATTTTGTTTCGGCTTTTTCCTTTTTATTAAGCAGTTTTTTATTTTTATTTTTTTTACC
>JBNAVI010000023.1:0-6137 GCA_049700175.1 Microgenomates group bacterium
TATCTTTCTTTTTAAAAAAACTTAAATTTTGTTAATATTATCATATGACACTCACTGAATTGGCATACTATAGCCGGCGTTTATTGCCTTTGGTGGTTTTAGGTTTTCTTTTTTTATTAATTATTTTTTACCTTTTTAAAATCAGTTTTTTCTTTTTATCATTAAACAAACCCCAAACTATTTATCATAACCCAATTTTTGGAAAAATTGACTTACCAAAAATTAAAAACGCCACCTCATCCGCCGGCTTTGAATATCTTCTGGATACAATTGAAGGATCACCAATTACCGCCACCACCACGGCCAAGGTTTTTTTTATCCCGCCGGCAAAACCCAGATTAGGATACCGGGAAAAGGCCTTCCTTATGGCTAAAAATTTTAATATTGACACCAACCTTGCCTCATATAATTTAAAAAATAATCAGGCAATATTTACCGACGAAAAACAAAAATTAATCGTTGATATTGATACTTTTAATTTTTCTTATCAATATTTTTTTGAGAACGATCCTTCCTTACTGGAAAATATAGTAATTCCTGAGCAAAAAACCATTGAGAATAAAGTTATAGATTTTTTAAAAACCATCAACCGCTATCCAGATGATTTAGCCCTAGGAAGAATAAATATTAATCTAATTAATTATGACCCGATCAGTAAGATTTTTACTAAAGTAAAACAATCAAATGAGGCCAATATGGTAGAGGTAAATTTATTCCGCTCAGACATTGACAATTTTCCTATTATCACCCCTAATTTTCCCTCCAGTCAAAATTATTTTTTGGTTGTTTTTAACGAACAGGGTTTTAAAATCTTAAGAGCGCAAATTAAATTTTTTGAAAAATCAAACGAAGAATATGGAATTTATCTTCTAAATTCAGGCGAAAAAATTTATGAAAAATTAAAAAATGGCTTAGGTTTTGTAATTAATCACCCTTCAACCAACAAAAAAATAGTAATTAAAAATATGTTTCTTGGGTATTTTGACCCTGATGAATACCAACCTTACCTTCAACCCGTTTATGTTTTTGTTGGTGAACCTGACTTTACGGCATATGTACCGGCAATAAGCGATCAATATCTACAGTAAAATATCTGCATGCTTCACATTTTCATTTAACCAGTTGATAAGAGTAAGTGTGTCTTCAAATCGGTCTTGGCTTTTTAAAACAACGATAACGTAATCCCAGCCATTATTTTTATAAAAGCTAACTAAGTTTTCTCCGGCATTTTCTGTATAACCGGTTTTCAAACCACCCAACCCCTGAATTTTTCCCAATAGTCGATTAACATTGGTTAAATGGTGATAGTACCTAAAGTCAACATCGCTGATAACAATCTCTTTGGTAGCCACAATTTTTGCTAAATATTGGTTTTTTAGAAAAATTCTTGAAGCTAAAGCTAAATCATAGGCAGTAGTGTATTGGTTATATTCGCTTAATCCAGCTGGGTCAACAAAATGTGAATCACTCATTTTCAAGTCACCCGCCTTTTTATTCATTAAGGAAATAAATTTCTCAAAACCATAAGCGTCAGCTAATGCATAAGCGGCGTCGTTGGCTGAATGAACCAATAATCCATAAAGCAAATTTTCCACAGTAATTTTTTCATTCAATTTAAGCTCCATCGTTCTTCCTTCATTAATCACTCGTTTAACCTCAATTACCTGATTAGGCCCAAAAACATCATAAGCAACTAAAGCGGTAATAATTTTTGCGGTTGAAGCCGGAATAAATTTGATTTTTGAATTTTTTTCAAAAAGGGGTGTAAATGTTTTTAAATCAATAATATAAGCTCCTTGAGCAGAAATTGAAGGTTGATAAAGTGAATTCGTATATACCAAATGAACTTTATTAATTGTTTTTTTAATTTCACCTTTAAAAAATAAGTCCCGGTTATCAGCAAAAATTTTAAAATAATAATTTTCTCCCGGATAAAATAGAAAAAGAAAGGTAAAAAAAATAAATAAAATAAAAAATTTTTTTTTCATATATCAAAGGACGGACCTTGATATTAAACTAATTCTATCCCCAGCTCTTCCAGTTGTTCTTTTTCCACTTCCGATGGCGCTTCCATTACTGCTGTTTTACCACCAGAAGTTGCCGGAAAGGCAATTACTTCACGAATAGATGGCTCATTAAAAATTATCTGAATTAGTCGATCAAGCCCTAAAGCAATTCCTCCATGAGGCGGCACTCCATAAGAAAAAGCTTCCAGCAAATGACCGAATTTTTTTTCAATTTGTTCTTTTGTATGACCCATAATTTCAAAAATTTTCATCTGAAGCTTTGGATCAGTAATTCTAATTGATCCTCCCCCTACTTCAAAACCATTTAAAACCAAATCATACTGATCAGCTCTAACTTTTTCTAACTCGCCTTTTTCTAAAAATGCTAAATCCTCTTTTTTTGGCGAGGTAAAAGGATGGTGAACCGCATCCCAACGCCTCTCTGTTTCTTTCCACTCAAAACAAGGAAAATCAACAATCCAACAAAAGGCTAAAACATTGGGATCTTTATTATCTCTTATATCAGGTCGGTCACTTTTGTATTTTTTCATCGCATCATTATAAGTAATAACCGGGAAAGGCAGTTTAAAAAATTTTTTTTCTGGAAAAATATCTTTAATTACTTCAATTAAAAGATTTTCGATTAATTCTCTTATTTCCTCTTGGCTAGTAAATGATTTTTCAACATCCAACTGAGTAAATTCACCATAGGCTCGGTCAGCTCGGGGATCTTCATCACGAAAACAGCGGGCAATCTGAAAATACTTTTCAAAACCGGCAACCATTAATAATTGTTTATATTGTTGTGGTGATTGCGGTAAAGCATAAAATTTTCCTGGTTGAAGGCGTGAAGGAACTAAAAAATCACGAGCACCCTCAGGCGTGGCTTTAGTTAAAATAGGAGTTTCAATTTCAATAAAACCTTGTCTATCCATAAAATTACGGATTGCTTTAATCAATTGATAGCGAAAAATAATATTTTTTTTCATTCTTTCTCTTCTTAAATCCAAATAACGGTATTTTAATCTTATTTCCTCGTTTATCTGGTAACCATCAGTATCAATTGGAAAAGGGAGAGGTTTTGCCTTATTTAATATTTTAAATTCCTTAAGCTCAATTTCTATTTCACCGGTTTTTAATTTTGGATTAACTAATTGTGGTGGTCTCTTTTTTACTATTCCTTTAACATAAATTACATCTTCAAGGGAAATTCCCCTTAATTTTTCATCGCCAACTACCTGCACTATACCACTTCGATCACGCAAATCAAAAAAAATTACTTTTTTATGATCTCGGATTGAGGCCACCCACCCATAAAGTTCAACCTCCTGCCCGATTTTGCTAACAATCTTCTCAATGAATATTTTTTTCATTTTTTCTATTGAGGATTCTCCTCTTTGAGGAGATTCCTCATTGAAATTTTAAAGAAATCTTTTTATATTATACCTTTTATATTAGGAAAAAAATAATATCTTCCCCCTTACTTTTTCCCTTTCTCCCCAGTGATCAATCTCAAGGGTATAAACAACCTTTATTTTTTGATGACGAAAAAGCTGAGAAAAAATCTCACCCTGTTTAAAACCAATCAACTCTAAATTTTGATTTTCAGTTTTTACCTTCTCTTCTGATGAGATATAAACTTTTAGATGTTCATTTTTTTTGCCAAATAATTTAGCATCGCTGATAACTCCTTCTGAATAAAATAATGGTTGAGGATTACCGATGCCAAATGGAGAAAGAAAGTCAATGGTTTTTACCAAATCTAAATTAATTTTGGCAATTGGGATTTTAAAATCAGCATTTATTTTTCTTTCTAAATCGTCTTCTTTTAACCAATCATCAACTCTTTTTTGAGCTGATTTTATAAAATCATTAATTTTTTCCTCACTGATAGTAAAGCCGGCGGCTTGTTCATGACCACCAACATCAATTAAAAATTCCTTCAAACTCCTTAAAAAATTAGTCATATGGAAGTTTGGGATTGACCGGGCCGATCCTTTATAATAACCATCTGATTTGGTTAAAACAATTGTTGGCCGATAGTATTCTTCAGTAATTTTAGAAGCGATTAAACCAATTATCCCTTCGTGCCAAAAATCCGATTTCAAGATAATAATTTTTGGTCGCTGATGTTTAATCTCCAATCTTTGTCTTGCTTCATCAACTGCCTTCTCCAACAAATCCTGTCTTTCCCGATTGATTTTTCCCATATAAGAAGCTAAATAAAGAGCTCGTGATTCTTTTTTTGTACATAAAAGCCTTAAAGCATCCAAAGCGGTTTTTAATCTGCCGGTGGCATTAATTCTTGGAGCAATAATAAAACCAATATCATAAGGAGTAATTTTTTTCTCCTCAATTCCAGCTTCTTTTAAAATGTGTTTTATTCCTAACCGGTTTACTTTATTAAATATCTCTAATCCATATTTTACTATTGCCCGCGAGGGTCCAATTAAAGGCACTAAATCAGCAATTGTTCCAATTGAAGCAATGGCTAAATAATCATGACTAAAATTTTTTTCCAAAACTTTAATTGTTTCTTTTAAAAGGGGAAAATTTTTATTCTGGGAAAAATAATTAAAAATCTCTTTGGCAAAAAAATATGCCACACCAGATCCAGATAAAGAAGGAATATGAAATATGGCTTCAGCCATAGGAATTTTATCTGATTTTAAATGATGATCAGTAATAATTACTTTAATTCCTTTGTTGTAAGCATATTCAACCTCTTTAATTTTTGTTATTCCATGATCAACACTAATAATTAATGCTGGGTTATATTTTTTAATCACATTGTCAATACCAGCAATTGTAAAACCATAACCTTCAGTTTTTCGATCAGGGACATAAGGCATTACTTTAAAACCTAAAAGATATAGCGTTTCCCAAATAATTGCTCCACCGGTAATTCCATCAGCATCATAATCGGTATAAATCACAATCATTTTTCCACTATCTTTTAACTCTTTTAGGATTTTAAAGGTTATTTTTAAACTTTTACCAATTTCGATTTTAGGTGAAAAATTAAGAAGAGAAATTTTTAAAGGATGGATTGGATTTAAAAATTCTTTCTTATCTTTAATATGGCGATTTTCAAGCAATAAATCAATCAGTTTTTTTCCAGTGAATTTTTCCTCATTTTTCACCTCATAAAAAAAATTAATTTTCATAGTTAAATTTCAAATTTTAATGAGGACTCTCTTTTTTAAAGGGAGTCCTCTTTTATTTGCGTATTTCTTTTCTCCGGTAGAAGATTAATATGGGTTAATCTTTGGCCGATTTGGAAAAAACTTCTTAAAACATTATTAATTTGATTATAAGCATTAGTTAAATGACGATTTAAAACAGAAAGTTCCTCATCCATTTTTTGATAATCTTTTTTTAAAATCCGCAAAACGTTTAAAATTTCTTTTGTTTGAGACTGGATTTTCTCTCCCTCAAATGACATCAAAACCGCTTTCAAATAGGCGTAAAATGAAATCGGTGAAACTGGCAAAACTTTTTTTTCTCCGGCAAAGTCAAAAATTTCCTGATTATTAATAATTTCGTAATAAACTGCTTCTGAAGGAATATACATTAAGCTATAATCAACTGTTCCCTCATCAATTTTAATGTATTTTTTGCTGATTGTTTCAATATGTTTTTTAACATCGATAAAAAATTGTTTTTTTAATTTTTTTTTCAATTCTTCATTTTCTTGCTCAATCATTTTTTGAAAATTTTCCATAGGAAATTTGGCATCAATTGGAATTAAACCCTGAGAAGTTTTAATTACGGCATCAACTCGATCACCATTTCTAAACTGATATTGTAAAAGGTAGCTTGTTTTTGGAAAATATTGGGCTAAAAGATCTTTTAAAACCTGCTCGCCTAGATTGCCTCTTAGTTTTGGTGAAGATAGTAATTGTTGCAGTTGTTTCATTGACCGACCAATTTCAGAAAATTCACCAATATTTTTTTGAACTTGGGCAATCACTAAAGTTGCCCGATCAAGTCTCGAGTTAAAAATTTCCATCTGCTGGGAAAGTTTTTGATCAACAGAAGCAGTAGTTGTTTTTAACCAATTAATCAGTTCGTCGGAAATTTTCGTTTTTTCTTCGATTTTTTTAAACCAAAAAAAAATAACTATTAAAA
>JBNAVI010000024.1:0-6133 GCA_049700175.1 Microgenomates group bacterium
TCAAAGGGGTAATAATTGATAAGGTTTTTGGTATATTTCCCATGGAGGGTATTTTAATAGCTTTACATCTGTTAATTAATTTTTAAACCGTTGGCAATTTTTAGTCTTGTCATTCCCGCGTCAACGGGAATCTTGATAATAATAAGGGGATCCCTGCTTACGCAGGGATGACATTGGTACACCAATCCGTTGGTAACCGCGTCGGTTGACGCCTGATTATTGTCATTCCTGCGAAAGCAGGAATCTATCGGGAATCTATAAATAAATAACCGGATCCCTGCTTACGCAGGGATGAGGCAAAGTGTCATTTTTAATTGTAATTTTTAATTTTTGACTTTTAACTTTTAATTTTTTTTATTTTGAGATTTGAATTTTGAAGTTTGAATTTTTTATTGGATCAATTAGAAATTAGGTCAATTTTTTACATGTCACTGGTTTTCCCTAAAGATTTACGTTGAAGATATTGTTGGAGTAACTATTGTTGGTATCATTGTGGGTGATGGTTGATAATCCCAAGGAATACCAATGCCAAATTTAATTGATGAACTGCCGGTTTTACCTTTTTCATTTAATGCCTCAATTTTTAATTCATAAGCCGCCGGTTTCTCAATATTAATATTTTCATCAATCTCTCTGACATCGCCTTCAATCGTTTTGATTAACTTATCATTTAAATAAATTTTAATTGATTTTATCGGATAAAGACTAGTTAATTTAGCTTTAAGTTCAACCATGGTTGTTTCTGAAGCAAATTGACTTTTATCAGAAGGTGATTTAATTGAAACAATAACATCCTCTGCAGCAACATCAGAAATTTCTTTTGGTGGTTTAAATTTTTCATCGGCTTGTTGACTTGACCATTGGTCAATTGCCTCTTGCCAACGATTTCTTCCATCAGTTGATAAAGGATCATTTTCGGTAATAACAACGAATTCTTTTTCCTCATAATTTCCGGTTTTAATTTCAATCTCATTGGCTAGTTTTCCATTATTTTTTGATATTTTTAAGGTTTTATAAAAAGAAGAGGTAGATTTTGGTTCAGTACCCTCAATAAAATATTCACTACGCGTGGGATAACCTTCTTTTGGCAATCCACCCAAAAATGCATCTATTGTTAAAGCCTTAACTTTTTCTGGCTTTTCTGGAATTCCGTCTTTATAAACTTTTAGCAGCTCAACCATTAAGCGATAAAAAATTGGCGAAGCACCAGTGGCTCCTGAGGCAATGCGCGGATCCATTTTTGAGTTATCATTATTGCCCACCCAAACGCCAACAACAATATCTTTAGTATAACCAACCGCCCAATTATCTCTTTTATCATCAGAAGTGCCGGTTTTAACCGCCACGGTTTTACCCGGGATTTTTAAATACGAATTTGGACCAAAAACATCAATCCGGGCGTTGTTATCTGAAAGAATATGGGAAATTAAGAAAGCAACTTCTGGTGAAATAATTTTATTTTCCGAGTCGCGCACCTGTTTAAAAATTATCTTATTTTTATAGTCTTTTATTTCCGTAAAGGCATTGATTTCTTTTTTAACGCCGCCATTGGCAAAAACACTAAAAGCTGAGGTTAAATCAAGAAGTGTTGTTTCACCACCGCCTAAAGTAATTGACAATCCAAAGCGTTTTAAATTTTCTTCATTTGGAGCAAATTGAGTTAAGCCCATATCATAAGCTTTTTGTAAAAAATCTTTTATACCAATCATAGCCAACATTTTCACTGCCGGAATGTTAATGGAATTGCCTAAAGCAAATCTTATTTGAATTGGGCCCCGAAATTTTCCATCATAATTTTCCGGAATATAGGGTTTTTCATTGGGGTTGCCGGAAGTAAATTCAGTTTTTACATCCATAATTACAGTTGAAGGGGTATATCCCTTCTCAAAAGCAACTGCATAAGTTATCGGCTTAACCGTTGAACCCGGTTGTCTCAATCCCAAAGCGGCATTAAAATTGCCATATTTTTTATCATTATAATCATAAGAACCTACCATAGCTAAAATGTTACCAGTTTTGGCATCTAAAACAACTACCGCACCATTGGTGACATTGTATTTTTTTAATTTTTCTATTTCTTCTTTAACAATTTTTTGAGCAATCTCTTGAACTTTTAAAGATAAGGTAGTTGAAATTTTAACCCCAGTATCTAAAAGTTTTGCGCCAAATTTTTTTTCGATTTGATCTTTAACATAAAAAACAAAATGAGGGGCATTGATTGCCAGTTTTAGTGTGGTAAATTTTAATTTTTCCAAATCATCAATGGCTCTTTTTTCCTGATTTTTAGTGATATAACCATCCTCTCGCATTCTTCTTAAAACATCAATTGTTCTTTTTTTCCATAAGTCATTTTTGCCAATAAAGGGAGAATAAATTGAGGGACTTTGGGGTAAACCGGCTAAAAAAGCCGCTTCCACTAAATTTAAATCTTTTACTTCTTTTCCAAAATAACCTTTAGCTGCCGAACCTACCCCCCAAAAAGTGCCACCGTATGGAGCTTCATTTAAATACATCTGTAATATCTCATCTTTAGTATACCGTCTTTCAACCTCCAGTGCCAAAATCATTTCTTTTATTTTTCTTGAAAGACTTCTTTCCGGTCCAAGGATTACATTTTTAATTAATTGTTGGGTGATGGTTGAGCCACCTTGTAAGCCTTTACCCAGGGTTATGTTTATAAAAGCACGTAATATTCCTGTTTGCGATATTCCTGAATGTTTATAAAAATTTTTATCTTCAATGGCAATCGTGGCTTTTTTAAGATAATCAGGAATTTGATTTAAGGAAATTGGGATACGATTTTTATCTTTATAAATTTCAAATAGTATTTTGCCATCTTTATCCAAAAAAACTGTTGAAGCTGAGGTTGATGAGGCTAGCTTGCTTGGCGAAGGAAGATCTTTTGCATACCAAGCAAAAATAATTAGGGAAAAAATAAATGTCAGTAAAAAAAAACCGGTAATTAATATTATACTTGTAATTAAAATTCTTTGCCGCAGGTATTTTTTTCGCAAACTTCTTCTTCTTAGATTTTCCATATTTAAAGTATAGCATTAATCAGTTTAACTTTTAAAAGTGTTATAATATTAAAATTAATTCTGTATGAGAATTTTAAAAATAAAAATTAAAAAAGATACCATACTAAAGGTAATAATTATTTTTTCTTCATTGATTTTAATAATATCATCGCTGGCGATACCATTTGTTTATATTTTAAGAAGATAAACCTTAGCCTTAAAATTAATTATGATTGATCAACTTAATTTATCAATAGAAAACCTACCATCTACCAGCCCAATTACCATTAAAAAACTTAAAAATATTGATATTAAAACTTTTTGGCAATTGCTGAATTACTTTCCTTTTCGTTATGAGAATTTCTCTCTTATATCCTCAATTAGTCGCTTGCAACCAGGCGAAATTATTACCGTCATTGGTGAAATAAAAGAAGTTAGAAATGAGATTACCAGAAAAGGTTTAAAAATTCAAAAAGTAAGAATTAGCGATAAATCAGGAGAAATTACTTTAGTTTGGTATAACCAACCATATCTTATCAGAATTTTAAAACCTAAAAAAATTATTGTCGTATCTGGTCTGGTAAAAGAATTTGGTAGATATTTAATTATTGAACCTCAAGAATATGAGTTTTATCAAGATAAAAATAATTTAAAACATACCGGAAGAATTATTCCCATATACCCAGAGAAAAAAGGTTTATCTTCCAAAACAATTCGGGAAAAGATTTATTACTTGATTAATCTAATTGGAAATTTAGATTTAGAATTTTTACCTAAAGAAATTTTACTATTCAATCAATTGATTGATGAAAAGAAAGCCTATAAAAACATTCACTTTCCCGAGAATAAAACTTTAGCAAAAGAAGCTAAAGAACGTTTGGCTTTTGATGAACTATTTGTTATTCAACTCTCTGCCAATTTGATAAAAAAACAATGGGGTAAGGAAACCGTCGGTAACCAGTTTACAATAAATTTCGCAATCAAGGAAAAATTAAATCAATTTATTAGCCGTCTTCCTTTTAAATTAACTAATGCTCAAAAAAGGGTTTGGCAAGAAATTTTAAATGACTTAGTTAAACCTAAACCAATGAATCGCTTACTTCAAGGCGATGTTGGCTCAGGTAAAACAGTAATTAGCTGCCTTGCCGCCTATTTAGCTTATTTGAATGGATATCAAACTCTAATTATGGCCCCAACGGAGATTTTGGCTAGTCAACATTATTTAACATTAACAAGTATTCTTTCACATGTAAATATAAAGATTGGCCTACAAACAGGTTCTAAAAAAATCACTGACAAAGATAACTTAGTGATTGAAGATTATGATATTATTATCGGCACTCATGCTTTAATAAATGAAAAAATAAATTTTAAAAAGGTTGGCTTGGTGGTCATTGATGAACAACATAGATTCGGTGTTAGACAAAGGGCTCTTCTTAAGGAAAAAGGGATTAATCCTCATCTTTTAACCATGACAGCCACCCCAATTCCCAGAACTATAGCCTTAACGTTATACGGTGAGCTTGATATTTCCATTATTGATGAAATGCCAAAAGGTAGATTGCCGGTTAAAACCTATTTAGTTCCCAATGAAAAAAGAGAAAAAGGTTATCAGTGGATAAAACAAAAAATTAATGAGACCAATGGTCAGGTTTTTGTCATTTGTCCATTAATTGAAGAATCAGAAATTGAAACAATGAAATCAGTAAAAGCCGCTACCATTGAATATGAAAAACTTAAAAAAATTTTTAGTCCTTATAAAGTTGGTTTACTTCATGGAAAAATCCGACCTAAAGAAAAAGACAAAATTTTAAGCGATTTTAAAAATAAAAAATTTGAAATTTTAGTTTCAACCCCGGTTGTTGAAGTAGGAATTGATATTCCCAACGCCATAATTATGATTATTGAAGGAGCTGACCGTTTTGGTTTAGCTCAACTGCATCAATTGCGAGGTAGAATTGGCCGAGGAGATAAGCAGGCATATTGTTTTCTGTTTACGGAAAAAAATGATGAGGGTACTTATAAACGATTGCAATTTTTTGCCAAAAATAATAATGGACTTAAATTGGCTGAATTTGATTTAAAACACCGCGGACCAGGAGAAATTTATGGAACAAAACAACATGGAATGATTAACTTAAAAGTAGCCTCATTTACTGATTATCGATTAATTGAAAAAACTAAAAGAGCGGTTAATTATTTTTTGAATCATTATAATTTAGACGACTATCCACTGCTTAAAAAAAGAGTTGAAGAATATAATATTCAGCAGATAACAAGAGATTGATAATACCTAACATCTAACACTTAATATCTAACATTTAACATTTGGGAACTTGGAACAGGAAACATAAAAAAAAATTAAAAGTTAAAAGTCAAAAATTAAAAATTACAATTAAAAATTTAAAATTAAAAATTGAATAAAAATTAAAAATTGAAAATTGAAAATTAATTTTGGATTCCTGCTTTTGCAAGAATGACACTTATAAGGTCCGTCCTTTATTAAAAGACGAACCTTATTTTGCATTTTAATTCTTGATATTTGATATATTTTTAAAATGTTATAATTTTAAAATGATCATTGAAATTCCATTTTCTTCACCGGATGAGTTACTAATAAAAGAGGGTGAAACAGTTGATTTTAATACGCCGTTAATAAAAAAGTCTCAAACAAAAAAAGAAATCATTAACATCGCCCAAAAACTCAATGTTGATTTTTTAAAAATTTTTAAATTTTTAAAAAAATTTGTTGGTGAAAATGTTAGCAAAGGTGATGTATTAGCTGAGAAAAAAGGTTTTATTACCAGTAAAAAAATTATTTCTCCGATTAATGGCATAATTACTTTAATTGATCACAATACCGGTGAAATGATAATTGAGTCTCATCTTAATACTGGTGAAATCTTAAAGGCTTTTTTTGTTGGTAAAGTAAATGAAGTTAAAAAAGATAGATTTTATCTTAAAGTAAAAAAAGGAATTTCTTTTGACACTAAAGACTCATCCGATATTTTTGGTGGCTCTTGTTTTTACCCATCAAACCTCAGCTTTTTTTCATTAAAATCTGAAGAAGTCGCCAATAAAATCATAATTTCGGAAAAATTCGATTCATTACTGTT
>JBNAVI010000025.1:0-6054 GCA_049700175.1 Microgenomates group bacterium
TGATTTTGGAAAGTTTAGTTCCTTTTGAGATTCTGATGGCGTATTGGGTTACCGTTGGCCCGTAATTAACATCAACCACCTTCGCCTGAATCCCAAAACTATCTAAGGTTTCTTCGATGATTTGAGCATTTTTTTTTACATCGCCTCTTTCGGCTTCTTTTTGATCAATATCATTTAAAATACTTAAGGGTGGGTAAATCCAAGTATTTTTGCCAGAGAAATTAGATAATGGTTTAATATCAATTAACTTTTTCCTTACCCCGATGTTTGTTATTGGTGAGGTTTTTGGAAAAATTGGCTCTGGCTTTTCTTTAATTTTAATTTCTCCCTTCTCTGTCCCAATAAATTCAACTTCTTTTTTCTTCATTTCTTTTTTATCTTTATTCAAAAAACTCCAGCTTTCCCGAAAAATATAATTTTTAATAAAATTAAACGATGCCTTTAACAGACTAAATAAAAAATAAAAAACAGCATCAACCGAAGTATCAAAAAATAAAATCAATCCCACTAAAAAAATTATCAACAAAATAAAATAAGCTCCAATTGAGGTAAAATCTGTCGCCAAGTTATTAAAAATCACCCCTCCGGCTTCCCCGGATTGGAATAAGCCCAGAAATGAGATAAAAATCAAAATCAGTCCCAAAAAGATGTTTCCTTTAATAAACTTTATTTTCTTTGAATTAAAAAACAAAAGGCCTAAAAAAAGTAAGATAAAGGGGATAAAAAATGAAAAATTACCAAATTTATTTATAAGAAAATTATTTATTATCGCCAAAAATTTTCCTTCGTTTTCTGGTCTTTTTATTAAAGATAAGGCTGACAAAAAAGCAGACGCTAATGTAAAAAAACCAAAGATATTAAAAATACTTTGCCGGTTAATTTTGGTTTTGAAAAAAGGCAGTTTTATTAATCTTCGTCTTGGCATATAAAATTTATTATATACCGCCTACCTCAACATCTCAAGGTTAATTCTTCCCTGATTGTCGATTTGATAAACTCTGACTTTTACTTTCTGACCAATTTTTAAGATTTTACCTGGATCGCGAACAAATCCTCTTCCCATTTTAGAAACATGAATTAATCCCTCTTTTCCAGGCAAAAATTCAACGATCGCGCCAAAAGGTAATAATTTTTTTACAACGGCAATAAATGTCTCCCCAATTTGTATTTCCCGGGTAATTCCTTCAATTACTGCCTTGGCCTCCTCGACATTTTTTCTGTTAACCCCGCTGATTGTTACCTTACCGTCATCAGAAATATTAATATCAACCCCGGTTTTGGCAATTAAAGCCCTAATATTTTTACCTCCTGGACCAATAATATCGCCGATTTTTTCAATCGGCGGAGTTAAAACTACCACTTTGGGGGCAAAATCAGAAACCTGTTTTCTTGGTGATGAGATTACCTCATTCATTTTTTCCAAAATCTGCAATCTTGCTTCCTTTGCTTGTTTAAAAGTTGCCTCAATCATTTTATCGGTTAAACCTAAATTTTTTACGTCCAATTGAATCGCTGTGACTCCCTCTTCTGTTCCGGCTATTTTAAAATCCATCTCACCCGAAAAATCCTCAACGCCGGCAATATCAGTTAAAATAACAAAATCGTCATCATTTTGACTCATCAATCCCATGGCAATACCGGCCACCTGTTTTTTTATAGGAACACCGGCATCCATTAAAGCTAAAGATGAACCGCAGGTAGAAGCCATCGAAGTTGATCCGTTTGACGATAAAACTTCAGAAACGACTCTGATAGTGTAAGGAAAATCTTTTTCTGAAGGAAGAACCGGTTCAATTGCCTTTTCTGCCAAAGCGCCGTGACCAATTTCTCGGCGTGAAGGCCAGCCAAGACGGCCAGTTTCTCCCACTGAGTATGGTGGCATGTAATAATGATGAATATATCGTTTTGCTTCTTCTCCTTCCGGGCTTTCAATTAATTGTTCCAAATTAGGCGCTCCCAGAGTAACCACCGATAAAACCTGAGTATCGCCTCTTTGAAAAATGGCCGAGCCATGGGTTCGTGGCAAGACACCGACTTCAACTGATATCTTTCTTAGTTCATCTAATTTTCTGCCATCAATTCTTTTTTTATTTTTTAAAACATATTCTTTAATTAATTTTTTAGTTAAATAGTCAATGGTTTTAATTACTTCATTTAAGCCATATTCATCTTTATATTTCTCCATCACTTCACTTACAATTACCTGCAATTCTTCTCCATCAGAAAATTCTTTCTCTGCCTTTTGCAATATCAAACGATCGAGGTTTTTTTTAAAATCTTTTTTTAATATTTGAATTAATTTTTCATCATATATACTTTCACCAATCTTTTCTTTTTGAATTTTAGTTTTTGCCGACAATTTTTTGATAAAGTCAATAATCTTTTTATTTTCTTGTTTAGCTAACTGAATTCCTTTGATAATCAACTCTTCTGGCAAATTATCAGCCTTGGTCTCAATCATTACCACTTTTTCTTCAGTTGAAGAAACCACCAAATCTAAACTTGAATATTCCATTTCATTTTCAGTAGGATTAATAATAAAATTTCCGGCACCGTTATTTTTTAAGTAACCAATTCTTATTGTTGATATCGGACCATTCCAGGCAACTGAAGATATATTTAAAGCTAAAGAAGTAGCCATAGCGGCTAAAATTTCCGGTGAATTAATCCCATCAACCGAAAGTAAGGTAATAATTATTTGAAGATCTTTTCTGAAGTTTTGATTAATTAGTGGACGAATTGAACGATCAATTAAACGGGCATTTAATATTGCCTCATCATTTGGCCGTCCCTCTCTTTTAACCCAACGTGATCCCTTTATTCGACCACCGGCGTACAGTTTTTCAACATATTCAACCGTTAATGGCAAGTAATCCATTTCTTTTTTTTCTTGGCCAACCGTTACTGTGACCAAAACACAAGTATCTCCCAAACGGGCAAAAACTGAAGCGTCAGCTAACTTAGCTAATTTTCCAAATTGAAAGGTTAATTTTTGTCCATTAATTTCAATAGAGTCTTCAATAATATTCATTGATTTATTTCTTTAAGCCTAATTTTTTTAATATTTTTTTATAACGGCCCTCATCTAATTTTTGAAGGTAATTTAAAATTCTTCGTCTTTTGGCAATTATTTTAAGCAAACCCCGCCGGGAATGATTGTCTTTTTTATTTTCTTCTAAATGTTTAACCAATTTATCTATTTTATAAGTCAAAAGGGCCACCTGAACCTCAGGTGAACCGGTATCGCCTCTTTTTTGGGCAAACATTTCAATAATTTTTTGCTTGTCATCTGGTAAATTGGCCATGGTTTTTCATTATAATAAACTTAGATGAAAGATGCAAGAGTAAACCGCAGAAAAATAAAAAAATCAGTCGGGATATTACTTTTTTTATTTCTGGTTAATTTATTTTTTATTTTGTTCATCCCTCCCAAAAATGATTTTATCATTATTCTTTTTATCTTGTTTTTATCGTTATTTTTGTCATCTTTAATTTTTTTAAATCAAAAAAAACTTTTTTTCCCCTTTTTTGTTTTTTTATTTTTAATATTTTTTCTTTTGGCATTTGATTTATTTGATATAATTAATCTGTTACTTTCTGTTGGTTTATTTATCAGTATTCTTATTCTTATTAAATGAAAAAATATTTTTATATCACAACCACTCTCCCTTATGTTAATGATTCACCCCATATTGGTTTTGCCATGGAGATTGTTCGTGCTGACACAATCGCCCGGTTTTATCGCTTATTAGGCTATGAGGTTTTTTTTAATACCGGATCAGATGAACATGGTTTAAAAATTTATCAAAAAGCAAAAGAGATGCGCCAAGACCCACAGCAGTTTTGTGATGAAAAAGTTAAGGCATTTAAAAAACTTAAAGAAGTTTTAAATTTAAGTTATAACCGCTTTATTCGCACAACTGATCCCAATCACATAAAAGCCGCTCAAGAATTTTGGCGCCTTTGCTTAAAAAATGGTGATATTTATAAAGCAAAATACAAAATAAAGTACTGCGTTGGCTGTGAATTGGAAAAAACTGATTCTGAATTGGTCAATAATCGTTGTCCAATACATCCAAATAAAGAAATAGAAATAATTGAAGAAGAAAATTATTTTTTTCGTTTTTCTAAGTATCAAAAAGCACTGTTAAAACTCTATCAAGAAAATCGACAGTTTGTTTTGCCTTATTTTCGTTTAAAAGAATTAAAAAGTTTTGTAAAAAAAGGCCTGAAAGATTTTAGTATTTCAAGACTAAAAGAGAAACTTCCTTGGGGAATACCCGTACCAAATGATAATAAACATGTAATGTATGTTTGGTTTGATGCTTTAATTAACTATATTTCTACCTTGGGTTGGCCTGATGATATTGAAAATTTTAAAAAATTTTGGCCCGGTATCCAAATTGCTGGTAAAGATAATTTAAGACAACAAGCCGCTATGTGGCAAGCAATGTTAATGTCAGCCGGTTTGCCTACTTCCAAACAAATTTTTATTGAGGGATTTATTACTCATAACGGGCAGAAGATGAGTAAAAGCCTAGGCAATGTTATTGATCCATTTTTGATAGTTAAAAAATACGGGGCTGATGCCCTCCGCTATTACCTTTTAAAAGAAATTCCTCCTTTTGAGGATGGTGATTTTTCTGAAACCAGGATGAAGGAAATTTATAATGCCAATTTAGCCAATGAATTGGGAAATCTGGTTTCCCGACTAACCAATTTAGCAGAAAAAGACAATTTAATAGTTAATATACACGCAAATTATCAATTTAGTAATTTAACCATAAAGCAATTGAAAAATTTCCGCTTTGATTTAGTTCTTGAAAATATTTGGCAACAAATAAAAAGTTTAAATAAAGCCCTTGATGAATTTGCGCCGTGGAATAAAGAAAGTTCTCAAAGGAAAGATTTCTTAATTGAAGCCCTTAAAAAATTAAATTATATTGGTTTTCAACTTCAACCGTTTCTTCCCCAGACAGCGGAAAAAATTATTAAAAGTACTCAAGGAAAAATTATTAAAACACCTCCTTTGTTTCCAAAAATCAATTAATAAAAACAATAAAGTCTAAATAAGATTTCAAAAATAACCTATGAAAAATGAAATTATTAAAAAATTAGCGAAAATAAAAAACTATTTTTTACAAAAAAAGTTACTGATACTAATTTTATTTTTTTTATCCTCCATCTTTTTTTTATGGTTCTTTATTTTTTATAAACTACCTTCGCCTTATGGGTTAAAAAATTATAAAATTATTCCTTTATCAACTCATATCTATGATCGCAATGGGAAACTTCTTTATGAAATATATCGGGAACAAAATCGAACTGCGATAAAATTGAAGGACCTTCCAAGATACGTCATCGAGGCAACAATTGCTATAGAAGATAAAGATTTTTATAAACATAAAGGAATCTCAATATTAGGAGGAATCTTAAGAGCAATTAAAGATATGGTTTTAACAGGAAAATTACAAGGTGGTTCAACTATTACTCAACAATTGGTTAAATCCTCACTTTTAACCCCTGAACGCAGTATCAAAAGAAAAATTAAAGAAATAATTCTGGCTTTATGGACTGAACAAATTTTCACGAAAGATGAGATATTGGAACTTTATTTAAATCAGGTTCCTTATGGCGGCGCTTCATACGGAATTGAAGAGGCTTCAAGACGATATTTTAATAAAAAGGCTAGTCAATTAAAACTAGAGGAGGCGGCTTTTTTAGCTGGCCTTCCCCAAGCACCTTCACTTTACTCCCCTTATTTAAACCCGGAATTAGCTAAAAAAAGACGCAACGAAGTATTAAAAGCAATGTTTCAACAAAAATACATTGATAAAGAAACATACGAAAAAGCAATCAAAACAGATTTAATTGTATCATCACCAACAGTTAAAATTAACGCTCCCCATTTTGTTTTTTATGTTAAGCAAATTTTGGAAAAAACTTATGGAGTGGAAACAGTTGAAAAGCAAGGTCTTAAAGTAACCACGACTTTAGATTTAGACATTCAAAAACAAGCCGAGAAAATCCTTAAAGAAAAACTGGAAAAAATTA
>JBNAVI010000026.1:0-5584 GCA_049700175.1 Microgenomates group bacterium
TAAAAGACGAGGGGGAGAAATTTTTTCGCTTTCGAGGGGACCAGGTGCCATCTGACCACCTGGTGAGACTCTCGTGCGATAAAAATTTCGACCCCGAGTCTTTATAATCAATGCATCTCTTCAGCCATCGATGCGTCCTTTCAGTTGCTTCCTTTGTATATTCATAACTTACCCCATAAGGAATACATTCATCAAAAGCCATTATCATATCAGCGCCAATTTTTTGCTGGTATTCAATTGATTTTTCCGGAGTAAATTCAATAATACTTCCATCAAAAGTCGAGCGAAACTTGACGCCATCATTAGAAATTTTTACTAAAGAAAAGCTTTCTTCTTTTTGGGATAGATTAAACGAGGGGGAGAAATTTTTTCGCTTTCGAGGGGACAAGGTGTCTTCTGGCCACCTGGTGAGATTCTCGTGCGATAAAAATTTCGACCCCGAGTTTTTTTTTCTCGCTAATGAAAAAACCTGAAACCCCCCAGAATCACTCATTAAAGGCATCTTTAAATTTGCCCATTGATGAACTCCCCCAGCTTTATAAATAATATCTGCTCTAGGATGAGTCACCAGATGATAAGTATTAACAAAAGCCACCTGCGTGCCAATCTCTTTTAAAAGCGTCGGGAAAATTGATTTAATTGTCCCTTTTGTTCCAACTGCTACAAAAGAAGGTGTTTTGATTACACCATGAGATGTAACAATCTCCCCCAATCTCGCCCTTGATCCTTTTTTTTTGGAATAATATAAAACCTTAAACATTTTAAAATTGTTTAATTTATTATTTATTTATTTCATTATTGATTGTCATTATTCATTATTATTTATTAATTATTATTTGATAATCATCGAATCACCAAATGAATAAAACCGAAAATCATTTTTAATAGCGATATTATACAAATCAACCAAACGTTTTTTTGCTTTCTTAAACTGCAAAAATGCCTCAACCAGCATCATTAAAGACGATTTAGGTAAATGAAAATTAGTAAGTAAATTATC
Source organism: Microgenomates group bacterium (assembly GCA_049700175.1). Lineage (GTDB taxonomy): Bacteria > Patescibacteriota > Microgenomatia > UBA1406 > GWC2-37-13 > JBNAVI01. The sequence goes on from JBNAVI010000026.1 coordinate 1,001, forward strand.
AACCATTTGAAAATTAAAAGGAGGAAAAATAAAAAGGTCAGTTTTTTCAATTATCTTGTTCTTTGTTTTTTCTGATTTTAACTGATTAAAACTGATTTTAACCGATTCAACTGTCCTTACCACCGTCGTTCCCACTGCTACCAGTTTTTTTCCGTTCTCTTTTTCCTTTAAAATTTTTTCCCAAATATTTTTATCCACCTCATAATATTCCTCATGTAACTTTTTTGTTTTTAAGTTTTCCCGAGATAACGGAGCAAATGTTCCCAGGCCAACATGCAAAGTTACAAAATACTTTTTTATTCCTTTTTTTTCTAATTTTTTAAATACGCGGTTGGTAAAATGAAGTGATGCAGTAGGCGCCGCAACCGAGCCTTGTTTTTTGGCAAAAATTGTTTGATATTTTTTTAAAAGCTGTTCTTTGTTTAAAGGAGTCTTCCTAAGATAAAGAGGAACTGGCGGTGAACCATATTTTAAAATCAAAGAAAAAAATTTTTCTTTGGAAAAATTTAATTTAAAATAAAAAATGCTTTCTTTTTGGCGAAAAACTTTTACAAAATTATTTTTAGCAAAATATAGTTTTTCACCCAATGTTACTTTTCTATCAACCAACCCCCGGACAATCTGGAAATCTTGTTTTTGAGATAGTTCATTAGTAAAAAATAAAACTGTAACTTTACCACCAGTTTCTTTTTTTAAAATCACTCTGGCAGGCATTACTTTAGTGTTGTTTAAAACCAAAAATGAATTTTGCGGTAGATATTTATCTAAATGATAAAAACGGTCAAAATAAATCTTGTCATTTTGCGTATCATAAACAAAAAGCTTTGAAGAATCTCGCGGAATTGCCGGTGTAAGGGCTAAATTTTTTTTGGGCAAAAAATAATCATATTGTTTAAATAAATTATCCTTTCGCTCCATCTATTAATTTTATCACATTTTAAACAGTTCTATCTTGACAACGATCGTGTAAAAGATAGAATAAAATTATGGTAAAAAGAATTTCATATGGTAAGGTCGTTGAGTCAGTACTTGATGTTTTTGCTGAAATTTTGATCTCAACCAAATGGAGTTATCTTCCCAATCCTTATTTTGCCTTAGGTAAAAGTATTAAATATCTTCTTAAATACAAAAAATTAAAGAAAAAACAAATTTCCAAAGCGCTCCATGATCTTAAAGAGAGAAAAATCATTGATATTGTTGAAGAAGATGGTAAAGCCAAAATATCTCTTTTAGAAAAAGGCCAATATAAAGTTTTTACTCGTTCGATAAAACTGCTTTTAGATTTTAAAAAGAAAAAGAAAAAATGGGATGGCCGCTGGTTTATGGTTTTTTTTGATGTCCCGGAAAACGAAAGAATAAAAAGAGATAATTTACGAAAATATCTCAAAATGTTGGGCTTTTATCCATATCAAAAAAGTGTTTATATTTTCCCATATGAGTGCAAAAAAGAGGTAACTTTAATCAAAAAAATTGTTGAAGGAGCAAAATATCTCAAATATATTATCGCGGATGAAATTGAAGAAGAAGATAAAATCAAGAAATTCTTTAATTTATAATAATTCTATTTTTGCAACGATCGTTGTAAAAATAGAACTAATAAATTTTCTATCTTTTACCCGATCGTGTTAAAAATAGAACTTTTTAACCTTAAAAATTTTTCTTTTTTTATAAATTTATAAAATTTTTTATAAACAATTTTTAAATGAAAGTTAAAAAAATATTTTGAAATCTTTATTCAAATCAACCAAATAAAATAAAAAATGAAGATTAAAAAACTCTCTCCCTCAGGAACGTATTTAAAATTAAATCAACAAACACAAAATTTATTTATAATACTCTTTAACCTGAAAAAGAAGATACCAACCAATTAGTGCTCCTATTAACCCTCCTAAAATATTTCCTCCCAAAAGGGAAGAGACTAAACCAATAAGGGAGGCATAAAATAAATATTGCCAGGCTTTTTTTTGGCGTTTAAATAAACCCGGCACCGCCATCGCTTCCAAAACCAAAACTATTCCAAAAATAATCATTGATAAAATATAATTGAAGCCGTAACTGACGGCATAAGATGGCCCGGCCAAAAAACTAAAAGGCGAAACCAAAGCACCTAAACCCAAAACCGCCAAAACTGCCGGAACGCCAAAAATTACACCAATAATTACCAAATATGGAGCAAAAGAAACAATTAATTCTTTTATATTTTCCGGAATAGTAAATGGGGCTTTTTTTACCAAGTAAATTTCTAAAGTTTCCTCAAGCTGACTCAAAGCCTTTTTAAAATCAGTGTTTTTTTCTGCCATAATTTTTAAAAAAATTTTTAACTAAATTAAGAATATAATTATTTTTTTGGATTTTCAAGTCAAAGTATAAAAAGAATTTAATCAAAATCGCATTGATTTTTTTTACTTTTTCTTTTAGAATTTAAAAAATATGAAAGCGGAAGATTTAATCGAGCAAACTTTAATTATTGTTAAACCCGATGGAGTTAAAAGAGGATTGGTAGGTGAAATTATTAAAAGATTGGAGTCTACCGGCTTAAAACTTGTTGCCTGCAAAATGCTTCTTCCCACCAAAGAATTAGCAGAAAAACATTATCCAAAAGACAGAAGGGAATTTATTGACGGAATGGGAAATAAAACTTTGGAAAATTATAAAGAACTTGGTCTTGATCCGCAAAAAATGCTTGGCACAAATGACCCTCATGAAATCGGTTTAATGATTAGGGGTTGGTTAATTGAATATATTACCTCTGATCCAGTGGTGGCGATGATTTGGGAAGGTCCTTTAGCTGTCTCTTTAGTAAGAAAAATTGCCGGCAATACTTTGCCTTTCAAGGCTGAATGTGGCAGTATCCGCGGTGATTTAGCTTTTGATTCCTCCGCTTTAGCCAATACCGCCAAAAGAGCCATTAAAAACTTAATTCATGCCTCAGGCTCAAAAGAAGAGGCTCAATATGAAATCCCCCTTTGGTTTTCCTCTGATGAAATCTGCTCTTACAAAAGGGTTGAGGAAGAGGTAATGTTATAAAAATTTAAAATTCCAAATCCCAAAGACCAAATTTTAATATCATTAAGAATTAAAAAAATGATTATTGGTCCCAAAAAATTACTAAAACTAGTAAAAAAAATTAATCTGGTAGAGAATCTTTCTGATAGAGAATTAAGAAATCCGGAAGGAGCGGGTTTTGATTTAAGATTAGGCGAAGTTTACCAAATTAAAGGTAGAGCATTTTTAGGAATCAAGGAAAGACAAACGCCAGAAATTGAACTTTTAGCCAAGTATAACCAGCAAAAAAAACAAAGTTTTATTTTCCAACCGGGAAAATATTATTTAGTCACTACCATTGAAAAATTAAACCTTCCTTTAGATATTGCCGCCACCTTTATTCCCCGCACCACTACCTTTCGTTCAGGTTTATTTTTAAGAACAGGCATTGCTCAACCGGGATATTGTGGAAAATTAACCTTTGGCTTAAAAAACGAAGGGCCAGTTCCGGTAGAAGTTGAATTGGGAGCAAGATTTGTTTTTGCAGTTTTTCATTGGGTTGATGGCGGAGGCGAAAAATACCGCGGCCAATGGCAGGGCGGAAGAGTAACAACGGAAAAAATGGAGATACAAGTATAAATAAAATATTATAATATTATAATAAAAATAAATAATGAATAATGAATTAATAAAAAAAATAATTATTAATGAAAAATGAAACACCAAGAATACCAATACTTAAACTTACTTCAAGATATTCTTAAAAATGGTGTCCGTAAAGTTGACCGAGTAACCGGTGATGCCTCTTATTCAGTTTTTGGCCGACAAATCAGATTTGATTTATCAAAAGGTGATTTTCCCCTTTTAACCACAAAAAAAGTTTTCTGGAGGGGAGTTTTGTATGAGCTTTATTGGTTTTTATCTGGACAAACCAATATCCGTTATCTGGTTTTAAATAATGTCCATATCTGGGACGATTATCCTTATAAAATTTATAAACTGAAAAATCCCAAAAGTCAAATAACTAAAGAAGAATTTATTGAAAAAATAAAAGATGATGAGGAATTTGCTAAAAAGTGGGGTGAATTACCAAGAATATATGGTGAGCTTTGGCGAAGATGGCCAACCCGTTATGGAAAAACTATTGACCAAGTTAAATGGGCAATTAATGAAATTATTCAGGATGCCAATGCCCACAATGCTTTGGTTACCTCATGGAATCCGGAATATCTTTATTCGATGGCCAAACCCGAAGATGCCTCCCGTTTTCCTATTTGTCACAATTTATATCAACTTAATGTTAATAATAATAAATTATCGCTTCAGCTTTATCAACGATCCGCTGATGTTTTTTTAGGTGTTCCTTTTAATATTGCCTCCTATGCTCTTTTAACTTTAATTATTTCTCAGGTAACCGGGTATCAGCCGGGAGAGTTTGTCCATACCTTTGGTGATGTTCATATTTATGAAAACCACATAGAAGCCGTTAAAGAACAAATCAAAAGAAAACCCAATCCTTTTCCAAAAATAAGATTTACTAAAAAATTTAAAACTATTGATGATTTTAAACCAGAATATGTTGAGCTTGTAAACTATAAT
>JBNAVI010000027.1:0-5543 GCA_049700175.1 Microgenomates group bacterium
GGTTTTTTGTTTCCTTAAAATACCTGAGTAAAAATAGGCGTTTCTTTTAGCTTCTTCTTTTTCTTTTGGATCTGAAATAGAATTAAATAATTTTTCCAAATCAATATTTTCAACGATAATATTTTCCTGATCTGCAATTTTTTGTAAAATAAATTCTAACTTGTAAGTTTCTTCTATTTCTTTTTTTATTTGTTCTTTTAACTGCTCGGCGGATATATTTTTTGATTTTAAGTAAGATTCAATGGTTAGCCCTATTTTTTGAAGTTCATCAAGTAAATGAGACAGGCGATTATTTAGTTCCTCTTGGATAATAATATCGGAAATTTCACATTTACAGACTTCTAATAATTTATTAAGGATTTTTAAAAGGAGTTTTTGATTATGAACTTGCTCTGATTCATCATTTTTTTTATTTCCTTTTCCTGGGATCCAAATATCAACCTTTTGTTCTTCAATTTTTATTTTTTTTATTTCTTCTTTAAAATTACCTAAATTAACTTCTGGTTTTAAAGCTAATTGGATCTCAATTTGCCAATCCTCGTTTTCTTTAGCCTTTTTTAATTCAATTTTTGGGCTAGCAATTACAGCAAGATTCTCTTTTTTAATAATTTCGCTTAAAATTTCAGGAAGAAGGGTATTTATAACCTCTTGATAAACTTTTTCTTTTGAGATATGTTTTTTAGCAATTGAAGGGGGGACATTACCTTTACGAAAACCTGGTATTTGTAATTGCTTACACAGTTTATTAAAACATTCTTCTTTTTTTTTAACGATATCACTCCATGGAATTTTAATATCTACGGAGGTAGTATTCTTTGGCAAGTCTTTTTTACTGTAAGTAAACATATCTTATAATTTTACCTAATTAGTTTCTAAAAGCAAGAATTGTTGTTGCTCAATAATTTTAAAATTGTTGATTATTAAAGAGATCCTCTCAGCCCATGTGGGACTATTCGAATAAATTTTGCCAATTGAATAGATATCAGTTAAACCTTTGTCAATATAATTTTCTTTTATTTTTTGACCAACTTGTTCAATTGCCTCATCCCATGAGCTGAAATTAATATAACCACCACCCCAACCGAAAGGATTGTAGGAGTTTGGATAAATATATTTTCCGTAAGAAGACTCTAAACCCGCAATTGCTGGTAAAAAGTAACAATCTAAATTGTATTTTAAACATGTGCTAATAAAAGATGGAATGTTATTAATTAAAGGAGAATTGTTTTTTATTAGTATTATTTTAATTGCCCGTTTTATTGTATAAAGCTTTCTTAAATCCGAATTTTGCTTGTTGATGGAAATATTTATTGTCGCAGAGTGATCGGCAACAAATTGAGCCGCTATGTTTTTTGGAAAAATAGTTAATAAACTTATAGTAAAAGTTATGTATAGCAGGGTTTTACTCATAAAAAAAGATCCTAAAGCTTTTCTTAAAATAAGAAAAACCTTAGGATCTATTCAAGATTATAGCATACTACTATAGGTAATTCAAGGAAATAAAACCATTTTTGAATAAGTTAAAGCATAATACAATTTTCCCAGTTCCACCTACGCGGGAAAACAGGTTGCGAGAATAATCTAAAAATCAACAAGGTTGATAAATTTAGTATACGATCGGATACCGATTTCCACTGAGGACTCTCCTTAATAAGGAGAGTCCTCTTTAAAAAGGTATTTAGCCGCTAAATTTATAATTTTTTTACTTGTTTTCAACCGGAAAACTTCTGTTTTTGTTGAATGTAAAAATTTTTATGTTATTATTAAATTATTATGGCACCATTACCAAAAAGGAAACATTCAACTTATCGCAAAGGGAAAAGGGTCTCCAGTAGAAAAAAAACTTTACCTAAAATGATCATTTGTCCTAACTGCCATCGGCCAAAACTTCCCCATAGAACTTGCAAATATTGTCAAAAATAATATGGATCCAAGGCACTGGAAAAGAATTAATATTGTCCAACAAATCTACTCTTCCTTATTTGATATACCTCAAGCAAATAATAAAAATACTTTTTTGAAGAACACTAATGAAATTTTAAAAAATAAAGAGAAATTGAGTAATATAATAAAAAAATATGCTCAAAAATTTCCTGTTGAAAATTTAGCCAAGGTGGATTTGTCAATTTTATATTTGGCAATTTATGAATTGTTGTTTGAAAAAAAAACACCGCCAAAAGTTATAATTAATGAAGCAGTTCAAATCGCCAAAGAGTTAGGGGGAGAAAGATCTTATGCTTTTGTCAATGGTGTTTTAGGCAAAGTTTATATTAATGAAATTGAAAAGAAAAGAAAAATTTAAGATAGCAATTCAGTTTTATTAAAAAATGTTTAATTTATTAGAAAAAAAGATTAATATTGTTTTTAAAGACAAAAATGTGTTAAAAACGGCTTTTGTTCATCGTTCTTATTTAAATGAAAATAAAAAATTTACTTTGCCGTCAAATGAAAGACTGGAATTTCTCGGTGATAGTGTTTTATCTTTGATAACCGCGGTTTATTTATACAAAAATTATTCTCAATTAAAAGAGGGCGAATATACGGAGATAAAATCAGCTATTGTTAAGACTGAAAGCTTAGCTGAGGCGGCTAGAAGATTGGGATTAGGAAAATATTTGTTTTTATCAAAAGGTGAAGAAAAAGAAGGAGGCAGAACAAATAAAAATATCTTGGCCGATTGTTTTGAAGCTTTAATAGGAGCGATATTTTTGGATAAAAATTTCGAGACCGCCTATAAATTTGTTATTGAATATCTATTTAAAAATAAAATTGATTATATCGTAAAAAACAGATTATATTTATCCAATAAAACCAGATTGCAGGAAATTTTACAGGCAAAATATAAAAAAATTCCAGAATATCGAATTTTGATGGAGAAAGGACCAGATCATAAAAAGATTTTTACCGTTGGGATTTTTTTTAATAATAAGTTTATAGTTAAAGCATCAGGAGGTAGTAAAAAAGAAGCGGAAGAAAAGGCAGCCGGTTTAGCATTGAAAAAAATTTTATCAATGGTATAATTTTTTATATGGCCGTGGCGATAAAATTATTTAGATTTGGTAAAAGAAATCAACCTTTTTATCGAATTGTCGTGGCAAATAAAAGGGGAAAAAGAGGAGGAAAATATATTGAGGAACTGGGTTATTATAATCCATTAAAAAACCCGCATGAAATAAAGATCAACAAAGAAAGATTAAATTACTGGTTGGCTCAAGGCGCCTTACCATCTGAAGGAATAATCAAATTATTAAAACTTAAAAAGGGTTAGTTTTTTTTGGATATTCCCAATTCTCACTGACAGTCATTTCCTCGGTTGAGACATTAGTTTTAACCTTATCGACGATATAGTGAATTTTATCTAATTGATTTTTAACAATTTGTAAATTAAATTCTTTATTGACATTCTCAACCTTGGGTGCATTATAAAAATTTAAATTAATATCAATTTTTGACATTTCGATTTCTGTTAGGCTGATTTCGTCAGCGGTGATCAATCTACCGCCGGCAAAACTATAATCCCTAAGAAAATTCATAAAGCTTTGTTTATCGCCAGTTCCCGTAACCGTGATTTTCAATTTTTCCGGGGTGGAGTCGGTTAAATTAATAGTATAACCGGTGATTATAAACCCGGTTTTTTTTGATAGGTTTTCTAAAGCATAAATTATGGAAAAATAATCCTCTTGAAGGGGAATTAATCTATATAAAATTTTCAAATAAAAATCCAGGGGCTCGTCTTTTAGGTGGGCATCGATAAAAGATAGACGATTTTTTAAAATCTTTACTTCTTGGGAAAGTTCTTGTTTTTTATTGTTTAAATCCAATAATTTAGGCAAATAAATAAAAAAAGTGGTCAGAGTGAAGATAAATAAGACTAAAGTGCTCAAAATATAAGGGAGATTTTCTTTTAATAATGCTCTAAGGTATGGATGAAAATTTATTCTCATATTTCGGCTTAAACTTACCACTAAATACCAATTCATAATTTTGAACTAATAATGAGTCCACAATTAAATTAAAATTTTTTAAGCTTAAATACTCAAAATTCTCAAGAAATTTTCTTGATTCAATCAGCTTAAAGAAACTCATTAACTCTTCAAAATTTTGAAAATTAATAACAAAATCAGTGTTTCTTTGTTTATCAATCTTAAATTTTTTTATTCCAGCGGAATTCGTTGATTCTGATAAAGAGGAAATTAGAAGTGAATAATAGGGCGAAAAATTAGCATCGTCTTTCATATCTTTAACTAAAAGTTCATAACGATCAATTAGAGCATTTAGTTTTGGAAAGTCTTGGTTTTCTGAGGTGATTTTGGTTGATATGATGTTTTTTTCTTTTAATAGGTTATCAAAATCCTTTTTGTTTTGGTAAAAGTTAAAAAAGATTATTATTGTAGCAATAGACAACAAAACGGATAAGATTAAAGATATTATTCTTACCCGCTTAAAATAAGATTCATACTTTTGATAATCCTCTTTGGTAACCAGTAAATTTAAACGTTTTTTTCTCATATTTATAGGTTTGCGCCAATTGGGGCGACAAAAAAAGGGATATGATGTTTATTGGCATCAAAAACTGAATTTTTTTTAATTTGATTTTTTAAGTCTAAAATATTAAAAAAGTTTGGAATTTTTTTATTAAGCAAATTAGTTAGGGCAGGAAATTTTACAACATGATTAAATATACAAACGTTGCTGATTTGTTCTTTATATTTACCGGTGATTAAAGTAAAAAATTTTTTAAATTCAATAAAAAGTTCTTCAATTAATGGAGAGATAATTTCTTCAACCGCAACCGTGGTTTTTGTCCCAACCAGATAATTTTCTAAAATTTCTTCGCATTGATTTAATTTTAAATTGGTATTAATTTGAATCTCCTCTCTAAAGTGAATATAACCGATTTTAAAGTTGTAAATCTCTCTAAGTAAAAAATTTTCTTTGTCAAAATAATAAAATGTTGAATCATCAAAGTTAAAATCAAAAGCTAAATTAGCTAATCTTGTCTGGGTAAAAAAACGGCTTACCGCGGTGGTTTCATTTTCTATTGACTCAGGAATTAAACCGGTTACTTCAACTATCTCCTTAACCTTTTCGATAACTTTTTTGGGAGCGGCCACAATTAATGCGAGAATGGTTTTTTGATTTTTATTTTCTTCCAGTATCTCCAAATCAACGTTTGTTTCCTCAATTGGCAGCGGTATAAACTTATCAGCTTGATATTTTATCGCCGAGATTAATTCTTTTTCATTTAGATAAGGCATGGGAATAACTTGGGTAAAACTGACACTATTGGGAATAATAATATTTACATTTTTAATATTGATATTTGCTTCTTTTATTAGTTTTTGGATTGTTTGGCTGGCTTCTTGGACAATTTCCTGATTATCAGTTGAATAAATATTGTATGGGAAAAAAATGAGCCCCAAATTTTTCAGTTCTATTTGATCTTTATTAAAAGCGGCATAGGCTAATTTAAAATAGTTTAACCCGATATCTAAACTAAAAAAATTTGTTTCTCTGTCCATAATTTAAATATAAATTGACAC
>JBNAVI010000028.1:0-5273 GCA_049700175.1 Microgenomates group bacterium
ATCTTTATTTTTTTATTACCCAAAAAGGGCGTCCTTTCTGAAACCCCAACCCCAGCGTCAATTTATATTGTTCCCACCCCTCCTACTCCCTGTCAAAGTTCATCTGGTTGCCCAGCCGGAATTGATTCGTCTCTTGGATATACCTGCGCCTCCTCTTATGAAGATTGGTTAAATAATAAAACAAAAAATTTCTGGGTCAATGACGAAGAAGTTACTTATCTTGGAAAGCAAGGTGAAAGAGCTCGGCAATTTACCTATTGGGTTTTATCACATAAATCAATTGACAACGCGCCAAATATCACCGGCGTTTGGCAGCAAAACCGTAATATTGTCTATGTATTCATTATTATTTTAGCGGCCATTTTTGGAGTTTCTTTAATGATTCAAAGACGTTATTTTCAAGCAACGTCAGTTGATATCAAAGATAAGATAATAAAAATATTTTTATTGATTCTTTATACTACTTTTTCTTTTTCAATTGTTCTTTTTATTATTCAGTTAAGTGATTTACTCTCGGCTTTTTTTATTGAAACTTTAGGGGTAGAAAGAATTTTTAATATTTTTTTTATTCCGATTGATCAAACCGGCTCAACTATTAGAAAAAGTGAACTGGCTTATGCCAGTTTTCAAGGTTGTCGCAATTTAAATATTAATCTTACTGAGTCAATAAAAACCGCTATGTTTTTAATTAAAACCACCAACATTACTTATTTTATTCTCGGTATTATGCTTCTTTTAAGAAAAATAATCCTCTGGTGTCTTTTAATTCTTTCTCCGTTTTTAGCAGTCCTTATTCCTTTTACTTTTATTCGTAATATTGGCTGGATATGGGTTGGTGTTTTTTTCCAATGGGTTTTTTACGGGCCGTTGGTCTCTTTATTTTTAGGCCTTTTGGCAACAATCTGGAATAACCCTCCTTCAATTCCTTTTAATTTTGATTTTAGTCGAATAAACAGGCCCGAGGGCTTCATTTATCAAACTGGTATTAATATTCTATATGGTGGGCCGGCGCAAAATTTAACTTTTAGCAACACCGCAAACTATGTTGATACTTTTGCTGAATATATAATTAGCCTTCTTATGCTTTGGGTGGTGATTTTTTTCCCGTGGTGGCTGTTTCGTATTTTCCGTGATTATTGTTGCGATGGAATTTATGCCACTAAAAATATTTTAATGTCAATTTATGACCAACTGCGAGGCGGGCCTGCTGCCGGCCCGGTTTCTCCTTTGCCATCAACCACTATTTCCACTGCTATAAAAATACCAAAAGAGGTAGAAGTCCCGGTGAAAGTTAAGTTGGAAACCATTGAGGAGATTAAAAAAGCCAAAACTGAGGAAATTTCCCGCTCTTTAAATATCTCTGTTTCCAAATTAACTGATATTGCCCATTTTGAAACTAATAAACAATTAAGAGAAAATGTTGTTAAAAACCTTAATTATTTGCAAAACCCAACCCAAGCAAAAACCACTACAGAAAGACAAAGGTTTATGTTGATAAAAAATGAGTTATATAACCGGGCGATAAAAGAAGATAAAGTTGCCAAACAAATTCTTTCCACTATTTCTTCATCTAAGATAGAACAACAACAAGTTAAAGAAAGACTTATTAAAACTATTCCCCAAACAATGCCGATAACCCATGTCGTTTCTTATAAAACAAAAATTCCCCAGCCAATTGTTAATAATATTACTAATTCTGTTTTCAGTTCTGCCCAAACCAAAACTCAACTTATTAATAATCTTGCCCAAAAAACCAATCTCTCTGCCAATCAAGTGCAAAATGTAATAAAATCTTTCGCTCAAAATGTGAACCAACCATTAACAACAATTATTGATAATACAACTAAACAAACTAATCTTGATAAAGAAAAAGTAAAAACTGTAATTAAAACTTTCAGTTATGTTTTAAAAGAAAATAAAGATTTGATTAAAGAGGTGGCTCAACAAAATAATTTAAAAGTAGAGGAAGTAGAAAAAATCATTACCAATCAAGTTCCAATTATGGCTGAGCCGGAAAAACAAATTGAGGCGGCAATCACTGTTCCCCCGTCAGTTTCCATTGAAGAGTATGAGGAGGTTAAAAAAATGTGGAAACAGCAATATGAAAAAGGAGAGGTGCCAATTACCGAAAACATCACCTCACGACAACAATGGATTGAAAACGATATTGTCTTTATTACCAATACTTTAAATAAACTTCTTTCTGCCGATGAAAAATTAAGACAAGAAGGATTAGATGATGTCGGTTATATTTTACCAATATTTTTGATCAATAATCTTTCGACAGAACAATTAATTGTTTATCTTAAAGCAAAATTGGAAGCGGCTAAAGCTGTTTTGGAAGAAAAAGAAAAGGAAAAAGAAATTATGGAAAAACTAAAATCGCAAGAAGAAAAAGTTGAAGTGCCCATTGCTAAAAAGAAACAAGAAGAAAAAGCGCTTGAGATGGAACAAGCTCTTTAATAAGGTCCGTCCTTGATCCAAGGACGGACCTTGAAAAAATAAAAAGGCAACTCCTCATTAAAATTTCGAAGTTTGAATTAGAAATTTATTGATTAAATTAATTTATCTAAATAATAATTGCCTTTTTTGGAAATTTAGTCAATATTTCTGCCTCAAAATTTTTATTGATAAATATTGTATCTTCAATCCTTATTCCCCATAAATTGTTAAGATAAATTCCCGGCTCAATGGTAAAAACCTGCCCTGGTTTTAAAATATCTTCACTGTTAAAAGATACCCGCGGCAACTCATGAATCTCCAGTCCCACCCCGTGACCGGTTGAATGAGGATATCCGGATATCTTTAAAATCTTAAACTGCTGATTAAATAACTGGCGGGTAAAATTATCAACCTCTTTTAATAAAAAATTTTTGCTGTTCTTTTGTTTGTTAATATAATTAATTGTTTCTTGTTGAATTTTCTTTAACCGTTCATAAAGATTAATCACTTCATTTTTGGGTTTGTAAAAAATCATCCGGGTGATATCACAACAATAATTTTTAAACTTTACGCCAAAATCAACTAAAATTACCGATCCTTTCTTAATTTCTTTTTCACCGTTTTCTTTTGTATTGTAGTGGACAACAGCACTGTTTTCATCAAAAGCGATAATCGGATCGAAAGCAATTTCATATCCTCGCTGGCGAATAAAAAATTCCAACTGAAATGCTAATTCTTTTTCTTTTTTGCCTAGTTTTATTTGTTTTATTAACCAGTTGAGACTTTCGCTGGCAATTTCGCATGCTTTTCTTATTTTTTCAATTTCCTCCTCATCTTTTATTTCTCTTTCTTTAAGAATCAATCTTTCGCTAGGAATAAGATTTATTCCCGTCTTTTTTTTGAAAAGCTCAACCTCATTGTATTTTAAATCATCAGCCTCAAAAAGAAGGTTTTTTATCGCCTTTTCCTCAACAATTTTTTTAAGGTAATAGCCAATATTTTTTTCACCGGTTAAAAGATTAATCTTTGCTTCCTTTATCCCTAAAAACAAATTTTTATTAAAATACCGACCATCAGTAAAAAAATAAAATTCATCCTTAGTTAACAAACCCCAGGCCTCTCTTTCATTTGGGTTTAGTCCTTTAAATCCTGTTATATACAAAAGATTATAAAAATTACTAATTAAAAAAGCGCCATCATGAGAAATTTTATTGATAATTTTTTTTAACCTCAAAGACATATGTTTTTTTCATTCTAACAAAAATTAAATGTTAAAATTTAAATAATGAAAAAAAGACTGGTTTTCTTTTTTCTTTCCTTAATCATAATTTTCCCGGTTTTAATTTTTTATTTTTTTTATCGCTCAAAAGCTTCCGCAATTAAGGCTAATATTGTTATTGATGTTTTAAATAGTCAAGGAAAATTCCCTGATCGCTTTAAGGCATTAGCCCAAGGCGGTGAAGAAAAAGGGGTTAGGATGCTTAAAAATGTTATTCCTCAAGTAGCTGAACTTTATCCTAAATATATTAGAATTGATCATATTTACGATTTTTATGATGTGGTTTCAAAAGATAACCAGGGAAATTTAATTTTGGATTGGAGCAAACTTGATGAAACTGTCTGTGATATTTATAATACCGGCGCTAAGCCTTTTTTTGTTTTAGGTTATATGCCAAATGCTTTATCAGGTGATGACAGTTTAATTTCATCTCCTAGAAGTTGGCAAGAATGGAGTTTTTTAGTTCAAAAAACAATTGAACATTACAGCGGCACCAATAATCGCTTATGCGGCCAAATTACTGGTTATTGGAAAACTGATCTTTATTATGAGGTATGGAATGAGCCGGATTTGGAAACTTTTGGTAAGTGGAGTATTTACGGGGGAAAAGACTATCGATTGCTTTATTATTATTCAGTATTAGGCGCTCAAAAAGCAAAAGATGTTTATCCTTTTAAAATCGGCGGGCCGGTGACAACGGCTTTATATCGAAACTGGATTTTAAATTTTTTGGATTTTATCCAAAAAAATAATTTACGAATTGATTTTATCTCCTGGCACCATTATTCAAAAAACACTGACGATTTTGGAGATGATTTAATTAATCTTAATAACTGGTTGGCAGGGGAAAAATATAAAGCCTTTCAAAACCTGCCTAAAATTATCAGTGAGTGGGGTTTTGACTCTAATTATAATCCAATCGCCGATACGGAAATTGGCGCTGCTTATACCATAGCTTCAATTCGTAATTTCTTAAATTATCGCTATGAATTAGCTTTTTTATTTGAAATAAAAGATGGCCCTTCTCCCTCATGGGGAATTTTGGGTTATCAAGGTGAGAAAAAACCTCGTTACCAAGCACTTCAATTTTTAAATCATCTAGAAGGAGAAAAACTTTTTGTCTCCGGTGAAGGCTCGTTTGTTAAAGCTTTAGCCAGTAAAAAAGAAAATCTTTTTCGTATTCTTTTAGTTAATTATGATCGGGAAAATAAAAATACCGAAATTGTTCCTTTAACGTTAAAAAACTTAATTAATGGCTATTATGACCTAACCTTAAAATATCTTGATGGAAAAGAAATTATTACCAAAAATATTAAAATTGAGGATAGTCTTTTTAAAAAAGAGATTTTAATGCCGGCTAACTCCATTGTTTTAATAAAATTAGCTAAAACTTTCTAAATTAATAAAAGGAATTTTTAATCGTTTTTTGTCAGAAAAAGTATCCCTTTGTTTTTGATATAGGATGGTGGCAAAATCAACTTTTTTTGTTTCAATTAGCGGATAAATTTTTTTTATTTTTTCTTCCTTTTTAAAATCAGAAAAAAGTGACTCT
>JBNAVI010000029.1:0-5260 GCA_049700175.1 Microgenomates group bacterium
GCTTACGCGGGAATGATAGAAAAGAACCGGGAATGACACTTAGGTCACTTTACAAACTCGATAACCTTTAACCTCTAATATTCGTCATCTCTTCGTCATCCTCCGTCATCCCTGCGCAGGCAGGGATCTAATATGTTTATATTAAGGTCTGTCCTTTAGTAAAGGACGGACCTTATTAAAAAAATTTTTGATTTTTGAATTTTGCATTTTGAATTTTATTATTATACTTGACTTTTGTTTTTTTTAAAATATACTAAACTTTAATCTATGGAAAACATTGCTAATCTTGAAAAAAAAGCCATTGATGCTGCCATCACCCAAGACTGGAAAAAGGCGATTGAATATAATAAACAAATTTTATCTCAGGATAAAAATAACCTTGATGCCATTTTAAGACTTGGCTTTGCTTACTTCCAAAATAAACAATATGAAAGTGCCAAAAAATATTATAAAAAAGCACTAAAAATTCAGCCCACCAACCCAACCGCTTTAGAAAATTTGAAAAGAATTGATATTCTTCTTTTAAAATTAGATAAAAATAAAAATAAAAAAGAGGTTAATCTTGATCCCAACCTTTTTTTGGAAATTCCCGGTGTTACCAAAACCGTTTTTTTGGTTAATTTAGGTCAAAAAAATGTTTTAGCACAATTAACTGTTGGTGAAAAAGTTCAGCTGAAAATCAGGCGACGAAAGGTTGAAGTGAGGACAATGGATGATATTTTTATTGGCCACTTACCCGATGATATCTCCCGCCGGCTCCAAATTTTAATAAAAGCCGGTTCAACTTTCACTGCTTTTATCAAAGAAGCCAGCCTTAATAAAATTGTTGTTTTTATAAAAGAAGAAAAGAGAGGAAAAAAAGTTTTAAAATACTTCCCTTTTCCCATAAGTAAACAGGTTAAAATTGAAGAAACTGTTCTTAATGAAACTTTAGAAGAAGAAAATGACGATGAATTAGAAGAGTTAACTGACTCTGATTTGGAAGAATTAGCTGAAGCCTTAACTGAAGAGGGTGAAAAATTAACCGAATATCTCCCCTTTCAACCATCATCTGAGGATGAGGAAGAAGAATGATGGCGATAAAAAATAACCTTATTCTTTAAAAAAATTATTGTTCCTTTAATTTTTCTTGATGATACTAGTTTTTTTACTTCACTTGGTAAATCAAAATCGCCCATCGATCGCCAAGCCAAAACTAAAGAAATTATGAAAATAATTATAAATACAATAATCATAATTCTTAAGTTAAGCCTGTTTTAAAACTTAAAAATATTATTAATGATATTGCTATATTATACAACGATCGTTAGGTAAAATAAAAATAATAAACTCTGCTCAGGTATCAAGAAGGAGCTTTAAATTGCGATTTCATATACTCCAATCATCTTCCCTTGGTCCAAGAATAAAAATCGCATCTGGTAAATTAGTTTTTATAAAATAAAAATTGCAGTTAAAAAAAGAGATTAAATTTTTTGCCACCAGCGATGGCTTTTTTTTATTTTCAATCAACCAACATGAACGGTTAAAATCTAAATTTTTAAAATTAAAGGTTGGATTTCTTATTAAAAAATTATCCAGTAAATCAATATCACTTACCTTTATCCCCTCTCCTTCTATTATTCGACTTATTTTTAAAGCAGTTTTGTCGCTTTTTGTATATATAATTTGAACATCTTTTTTCTTCTGGCGAAAAATTTTTTTATAAAAAATTCCCTGTTTTTCTTTAAAAAAATTTTCATCATCAAAAAGATTATCTTTGGTGGTTTTAAAATCCAGATAAATAACCTTATTTTTGTTTTGTAATAAATAAAACCAAATTATTATTCTATCGATGGTTGAGGTATTGGAACAATAAAAAAATGATGATAATAATTGCGGGTAGTTATAATTATTGGTTGCCCGATAAAAAACTTTACTCTGACAGGGATAAAAATATAAATCAACCATTGAGGCGGTGGCTAAGGAGAATGTTTTTTTATAAAGCTCTGGCTTTTTTTCAAGAGATACTAATTTACCCAAACCTCCCAAACGATAATACCCGTAACCACCAGGAATTAAAATTTTTATCTCCGGCGGAAAAACAATCAAATAATTAATACCATCTTTAGCTAAAGAATAAAAAAAAGTTTTTTCTCCATAAAAAACCACATTTACTCTTTCTTTTGGTTTTAAAAAAACACTTTTTTTAATGTCTTTAAAAAATAAAAAAGCTGCAGTTAAAATAAAACCAAAAATAATAATTTTCCTGATTGAAATATTTTTTTTCATATTTTTTTAAGGTCCGTCCTTGGATCAAGGACGGACCTTGTTAAAGCTTGTTAAAGATATAAATCTAAAACCCACTCTGAAGGCGCAATAACTTTAATTTTTCAATAATCTTTTCTCTGGGAAAATTAAAATGAGAAAATACCCGCCGGATAATTGCCAATGAAGCCTCAAATTCCGGTTGAATAATCATATCCACTCCCAAATCTTTTAAGCGTTTTTTATTAGCCTCACTATGAGCTCTGGCAATAATAAAAATATCTTTATTTAACTTTCGTGCATTTAAAATTAGGGCTTCCTGATCTTTTAAACCAGGAACAACCGAAATTAATACCAAAGCCTCGTCTACCTGAACATAATCTAAGATATCAATATCGGTAGGATCGCCATAAATAATATTAACCCCTTCTTTTCTGGCCTGTAAAACAGTTGAAAAATTATAGTCAACGGCCACAAAAGGAATGTTAGCCAATAATAAAGCTCTACCAATTAACCCGCCAACCCGACCATAACCGCATAAAACAATATGGTTTTTTATTGACAAATAATCAATTGGGGAAATGTCGCGATCTATCCTGTATTTAATAAATGTTTCCACAAAAGGCAAATATTTCTTTAA
The DNA here is from genome assembly GCA_049700175.1 of Microgenomates group bacterium. Taxonomy (GTDB): domain Bacteria; phylum Patescibacteriota; class Microgenomatia; order UBA1406; family GWC2-37-13; genus JBNAVI01. The sequence goes on from JBNAVI010000029.1 coordinate 2,885, forward strand.
AAAATCTCTTACTTTTTGATATAAAAAGTCTTTTTTTTCAATAATCAGCGGGGTTAGAATAAGACTTAATAAAACCGCGGCGATAAGAAGAAGATAATCCTGATAATTAATAATTTTATGTAAATAAATAATTGAGGTTAAAATAAAAGCATCTTCATCAATTTGAAACAAGTATGCTCCCAAAGAAAAAGCCTGTTTTGAATGAAAACGCATAAAAAGAAAAATTAAAAGAATAATTATCATTTTGGCAAAAATCACCAGGGAAGTAAAAACAAAAATTATCGGAACTTTATTAACGACCTGCCCTAAATTAATATTCAACCCAATAAAAGTAAAAAAAATGACCGCCAAAATATTTCTTAAAGGATTAATTTGAGAAAAAATATGATAGTGTTCCAATGATTGCCCGACCAAAATTCCGGCAATAAAAACCCCAACCAGGATAGGAATATTAAGAATTAAGCAGATATAAGTAACAAAAAAAATAAAAATGAAAATGAAAAGATTTAACAGCTCTCTTGAGGTTTTTGCCACCCGGTCAAATATTTTAGGCGTTAGTTTGCTACCTAAATACCATAAAATAACAATAATCAGCGTTGATTTAATTAATGATTGAAAAATGTTAAAAAAAAGAGGAAGGAAGGAAATTTGGTTAACAGTAATCGAGTTTAAAATAATCACATAGGGAATAAAGGCAATATCTTGAAACATTAAAATCCCCAAAGCCACCTCGCCCAAAAATGTATTCTCCTCTGCCCGCTCCTCAATGATTTTTGCCACCAGCGCGGTTGAAGATGAGGATAAAATAATTCCAATTAAAATCGACTGGATTAAATTAAAATTAAAAAATAAAGAAATTAAAGCAATAAATAAAACAGAAAGCAAAAGTTGTAAACTGCCGGCAACAAAAATAATCTTTTTAAAAATCAGCAGTTTATTAAAATTAACCTCCAAACCAATAGTAAATAAAAGCAAGACAATACCAAAATAAGCAAAATTTTGTACTGCCAAATTATCTTTAAGATTTGAGGAAAAAAGGCCCAAAACTAAACCACCGATAATATAACCAATAATTGGAGATATCTTTATTTTTTTAAAAACATAACCAAAAATAAAAGGCAATAAAAGAAAAATAAAAAAATAAAAAACCAAAGATGAGGAGACATCGGCCATAAAATGAGTATAACAAAAATTGAGAGATTATCGTCTCATTTTTTGCTCGCAGTCAACACAATATAATGCCTCCGGAATTATTTTCAATCTGGCTGTTGATATTGCTTTGCCACAATGATTACAAATTCCATATTTGTCCTTTTTAATATTTTTTAAAGCCTCATCAATTAGTTGGAGTTTTTTTTCCAAATCATTTATCTGGGCTTCAATATTATCATGGCCTACCTGTTCTCTAACATCAGTATCAACGGCCGCATTATCACTGACATGCTCAGGATCAGAAAAAGGATCATCTTGTTTTAAAGTATTAATCCTTTTTAAGATTTCTTCTTTTTGCTTTTCTAACAATTCTTTTTGCCGTAAGATAAATTGACTGGAAAATTTTTTGGCCATAATTTTTTATTAACTCTCTAAAATAATAGATAAAGTAAACGCTGGTTGTCAAGAGCAAAATTTTGGAAACAGTTAAATTAAAGCTTTGAGCTTTTAAGTATAAATGATTAACTTTAATTTTGTCAAATAAAAAATATATTAAAGATAAATACCAAATAAAAAAAATCAGCAAAAAACCATTAAATAATTTCTCCCTTCTTATTTCAAAAAGAATTTTTTGAGCCAAATAAAAACCTAAAAAAAATAATAATCCTTCATAAAAACCAACCAAATGGCGATTGCTCTCAAATCCGGTATATTTTATCGCTAAAAAGAAATTTGTCTTTGTTCCAACTTCGGTTCCGGAAAAAAAAGCCCCTAACTTCCCAAAAGCTAAACTTAAAAAAGCCGGACCAACAAAATAATCAATCGCCACTAAAAAAGTGATTTTTTTTATGGACAAAAATAAGTACAAAAAAAACAAAAAACCTAAAACAAAACCATAAAGCGAAAGACCGGGATAACCATTAATTAAAATAAATTTTAAAAGATTAAAACCAAAATCTTTAAAATTTAAGATCACATAAAAAAGTCTTGCTAAAAACAAACCTCCAGCTAAACCAATAAAAACACCATCAAAAACTTCCTCTTCTTTGTAAGAAGTTAAACGAATATTTTTCCAAAGAAGAAAACTCCCCCAAAAAAAAGCCAAAACCAAAAAAACGCCAAAAGTATAAATTTTAATTGGCCCAAAATGAAAAAGCACTGGCAACATAAAACATTTAACTTCTAACTTTAAAAATTTCGATGAGGACTCTCCTTATTAAGGAG
>JBNAVI010000030.1:0-5182 GCA_049700175.1 Microgenomates group bacterium
CGATGTAACATCTTTGTCCGATCGTGTTAAAGATGTTACGCTTTCTTTTTTACTTTATGAACTTTATAGCCTTAACCGGGTGTTTTTAAAGGGGGTTAATAAAGCTTCGGTTGTATTTTTTGTGATTGTCTGATATATTTATTATTCTTATGGAAGACAAAAAAACAATGGAAAAACTTTTAAAAAAAACCAAAACTAAGGCAATTAAAAAAGGTGAAAAAATAAAGGCAAAAATTGTTTCCCTTTCCAAAAAAGGCGTTTTTTTTGATATAGGCGCTAAGGCATTGGCGGTGTTGGGCAATTTGGAATTAAAAGAGCTTTCCACCTATTTACCTCACTTAAAAAGTGGGGAGGAGGTTGAGGTGGTGGTGATAAGTGAGGAGTCAAAAATGGGTAATCCAGTGGTTTCTTTAAAAAAATTTTTTGAAGAGGGAAAGTGGGAAATCTTAAAAGAAAAAAAGGAAAAAGAAGAGGAAATTGAAGTTTTGTGTGGTGAATATGGCAAAGGCGGGGTTTTTGTTGATTTTATGGGGATAAGAGGAGTAATTCCTAAAATTCAACTAACAGAGCCATATATTAACCACCCGGAAAAATTAACCGGCCAAAAAATTAAAGTTAAAGTCCTTGAGGTAAACAAAGAAAAAAATCGTTTGGTTGTTTCTCAAAAAGCAGCCGCCCTTAAACTTTCTCATAAAGAATTAGAAAAAAGATTTAATGAGATAAAAGAAGGAGAGGTTTATGAGGCAAAGGTAGTTAGTGTTTCTGATTTTGGGGCTTTTTGCGAGGTTAATGGGGTTGAAGGATTAATTCACATTTCTGAAATTTCCTGGGAAAAGGTAAATGATGCCAGTTTATACACCAAGCCTGGGGATAAGATTAAAGTTTTGGTGGTTGAAAAGAACAAAAGAGATTTAAAATTAAACCTTTCCTTAAAGAGATTAACTCCTGATCCATGGGAAAAAATTGAGGAAAAATACCCAAAAGACAAAGAAATTCAAGCTGAGGTGGTGCGAAAGGAAAAATACGGCTATTTTGTCCGTTTGGAGCCAGGAATAGAGGGTTTAATTCATATAAGTAAGCTAACAGGTAAAGAGCAGATTGAAATTGGAAAAAAAATAACGGTTTTTATTGAAAAAATAAACAAAAAATCAAGAAAAATCAGTCTGGTTTTACCGGAAAAAGAAAAACCAATATTATACCGATAAACTTTTTAGTTTTTTTATTATTCAATCAAACTTCTTTCCTCATCTGAGGCAATTACTCGAAAGCCAACATGAGATTTACCGGCAAAAAACAATCCCTCACCAACCCCAGCTGATAAAAGAAAGTGTTTTTCGCCACCGGTTAAATAAAAGGTTTCACTGATTTTTTCAACGGCCGCGGTTGATTGTTTTAAAATAATTTGCAAAGAAGAGTTGGTTATAATCGCCTTTCCTTCATCGGTTGAAAGAAAGTCTTCGACGTCTTGAGTAATTGTAGTTAAACCTAAAAGATATTTTCTTGCTCTTTTGGCAAAGGAGTGTAAATAAGCGCCGGAATCTTTATTTTTTATTAAATACCACGCTTCATCAACCACTAAAACTCTTTTTTTCCTTTCTTTTCTGATTCGATTCCAAACATAATCTAAAACAATATACATAGCAACCGGCCGTAAATTTTCTTCTAAATCTCTTATCCCAAAAACAGTAAAAGGATTTTTTATATCAAAGTTTGAATGTTGATTAAAAATTCCTGAAGCTGATCCAGAAACAAATTTTTCTAGCCTATCAGCTAACTCCTTTGCTTCTGGGGTCTCCATACCGAGTAAAACCTTATATAAGTCCTCGAGTAGAGGCGGCTCGTTTTTAAAAGTTTCCGGATCATTAATAATTCCTTTTTCTTTATATGTTAAAACCAAAGCCCGGTCTAAAAGAGCATCTTGGGCAGGTGTTAGTTCGCCCATAATAACCTTCATTAATGAATGAAGATCAAGAATTTTATTTGATAATTCATCAGGATCAATTTCCTCAGTTGATAAATCAAACGGGTTAATTTTATAGGGAGAAGATGGAGAGAAAACCATAAACTCACCACCAACTGATTGGGCCAGTTTTTGATATTCGTTTTCCGGATCAATAATAATTACATCAACCCCCATCATTAAAAGCCTTAGTGTTTCCAGTTTTACTAAAAAACTTTTTCCACCACCAGATTTTCCTAAAATTACTGAGTTGGCATTTTCTAAAGTAAACCGGTCAAAAATTATTAATGATCCATCATGCTCGTTTATTCCATATAAAATTCCTTCATTGGCGGTTAAGGAGGCAGTGGCAAAAGGAAAAGTTAAGGCAAGCGAGGTGGTGTCCATATTTCGCCATACCTGAAGTTTATCATAAAACATTGGGAGAGTTGATTTAAAACCCTCTTCCATTTGTAAGGTGGCGCAGCGAGCGATAATTAAAAGAGATGATAAAACCGAATCAACCTGTTTGGTAATCTGATCAAGCTCTTCTTTGCTATCAGCCGGAATAGTAATATAAAGCCCAAACTGAAAAAATCTTTCCGCTCCTTTTGCCAGCTCTGCCTGTAAGGCCAAAGCATCATCTAAGGCTACTTGAAGCGCTGGATCAACAACCTTGCCGGCCTTAATTTCATTCTCTATGGTTGCCTCCATCTCAGCAATTTTTCTTTTTAATTGGTCTAAAACTCCTTTGGTTTCTGTGGGATAGACAAACATCGAGATATATAAAGGATGATCAAAGGTAATCAAAGGATAAAGCCAATTGGCAGAGACATAACGAGGATAACCGACAACAAAAAGAGTGCGGTAATATTTTTCATCAATTTTAAGATAATTAAAATCAACCTCAATAAAAGATGGGGCGATAATATCTTTTACAGAAATAGCCCCCCGAGACAAAACACTGGCTACGGTTGTTTGACTATTACCATTGACCTTTTGTTTATCAGCAGAGAAATTAGACATATTATCCCGAGGTTAAAATTATATCGTGATAACTTTCAACCGGCGCTAACTTTCTTCCAGTTGGCGATGGATTATACAAATTTAAAAAAAGCTCAACCAACTCCTGTTTTTGCAAAACCGTTCCTTTCAGGCCAATTTTAGACAAAAGCCGAAGCAAATGATCTCTTTTTGGATAAAGAGAGGTTTTGGCCCGGGCAAACACATATTCCTTTTTTAAAGAAGAAGCAGCCGCACCAGAAACTCCCATTTCCAAAGGAGAAAAAGGGATAACAAAAAAGAAGCGTTTTTCCAAAACTGTGTTTTTTTTAACAATGTTTTTAATAAATTCTTTGTAACTTATCAGCCTAGACTTAATTATTTGTTCTTTTTGTTTTTCAATATGGCTATCCAGATAATCAAGATAGGAGGAAATATCCATTTTTTTGGAGATAATCAAAACCTGAACCGGAAAAGATAAAGAATTAAGAAGTTCAGCATAAGAGTAAATCATTGATGTTTGCTCCTCACTGGACAACAACCAAAAATTAACCGCGCTCACCTCAATTACCAAAGCGGCTGATTTATCTTTCATTAAAATCACATCGTCTTTAACATCCTCAATCTCAATAAAATTTTGGGTCGTTGATTTAACTGGTGCGCTTACCTGTTTCATAAAAGCTCTTTTGAAAAAATTTCCAATGGTTTATTGTTTTTGGAAAGATTAATTTTAATTGTATCAAAAAGATAAATGTTTTTCGGATCTTTGATTTCTATTATGTATTCGTCTGCCGGAAGGGGGGTAAAAGTGGCAAAAACGCCATGGGGATTGGTTTTTAGAAGTCTTAAAGTTTCTTCCTTTTTGTTTTTAATATAAATTAAAACTCCGGGAATAGGAATAAATTTATGATTTTTAACCACACCGCTTAAAAAAGGTGCTGGGGCGGATTTAACAACGGTTGTTTTTTGTGGTTGACTATGGGTGGGTGTTTTTTTGAGGGGTAAACTAAAAAGCTGACTAACAGTTTCTTTTTTTGTTTTTTTTTGAATTTTGGGATTTTTATTTTGTAAATACTGGTTTAAATAATTTTGCGACTGAAAATAATTTTCCAAATAACTACCAGTGGTTAGGGGAATGTCGCTTAAAAAATAAATTGGCGGATTATTTTTTTTGTAAATATATTGAGTGGGCGAAGTTAGTCTTTTATATAAATTCACAATCCAGACATCAAGCGGTCGGTCCTGAATATTGGCAAAAGCTAAAGCCACCCCTAAAAAACCGGTGATAAAGGCGATGATAAAATTAAAAACAGGAATGGGAAATAAATAAAAAACAATAATTGCCAAAGGAATAAAAATTATTAAATAAATAAACTGCTTAACCGTCATAAAACCAATTAGCTTAAATTCAAAAGTGGTTATTTGCCTGGGAATCGGGTGATTATCCATATAAATTAAGTATAACGAAAAAAGTTAGAAAGTTCATAGAGTTCTTTTAACAAGGTCCGTCCTTTACTAAAGGACGGACCTTAGAACCAATGATTTTATCTCCTCATCCTTAACCTGAGGAAAATTTTCATAAAACTGGGAAACACTAAAAAAGCATTGATCAAAGTGAAGAATAATTACTTTATCAAAACCCGGATTTTTAAAATCAGAAGGAGCCACGGGTGAGGCCAAGATAATTTCTTTTGGTTTTTGTGATTTTAAAAACATTAAAGCGGCCTTAACAGTGGCACCAGTGGCAATCCCATCATCCACTAAAATCAATGATTTGTTTTTTAATTTTTTAAACAAGGTTTTTTTAAGATTAAATCTTTGTAAATAAGAGATAAATTTATTTTTCGCCAGTTTTATTTGTTGATTGATGATTTTTTTATCAAGAAAAGCGACAAATTGATTATCAAGATAGATTTTATCAAAACAAAAAGCGCCAATAGCTAACTCTTCTTGATGAGGGTGGGAAATTTTTACAGCCGGCAAAAATAGATGAGGAATCTTTAGTTTTTTAGCAATAGCCGCTCCAACAACCACTCCGCCGCGAAGAAGGGAAACAACAAGAGAGTTGTTTTTATAATCAGTTAATCTATCGGCTAATTGGTTGCCGGCATCAAGCCGATCTTGGAAAAACATGATATAATAATTATAATTAAAAATTTAAAAATTCTTGGGCCGGTGGCTCAATGGCTAGAGCGCCTCCATGGCATGGAGGAGGTTGTGGGTTCAAGTCCCATCCGGTCC